>JAMORZ010000021.1 GCA_027063295.1 Sulfurimonas sp. | reverse complement strand
CTGACTCCATAAGCTCTAGTGGAGCTGTAGCACTTCCACCCTCACCACTATCAACAGAGATAAAATCAGGTATAGCTTTACCCTCAGCTTTGCGTTTAGCGATAAGCTCTGCGAGCTCTTGTGTATCTGTAGCATCTGAGATAACTATTTTAAATCCAACAGGTTTGCCTGAGAGCTCTTGGAGTTTGCCTACAAAGTCAAGTAGTTCTTCATTTGTTGAAGCATAAGGGAAACGGTTTGGAGAAAACACATCTTTACCAACAGGAACACCACGGTAGTAAGCAATGTCTGGTGTAACTTTACTCCCTGCGAGTTTTCCACCTGTTTGTTTTGCACCTTGAGCGATTTTTATCTCTGTCATACGACAAAACTTCATCACTTTTTGGTATTTTACTTCATCAAACTTTCCATCTGCATTACGAACACCATAAAGTCCAGAACTCATCTGAAAGATCATATTTGGTAGGCTTGTAGGTACCTTTTTTGGAAAAACATCTAAAGGTGCATCCCAGTTTATACGAAAGAGTACATGGGAGTGTTCATCATAGATGTAAGTATTTTGTGTATCTTTATTTAGCAGTAGATTTCTATACCATTTGAGTGCTATTTTTCTGTTAAATATCTTGTCACCAACTTTAAATGCGATCTCTGCAAGGGGTGTGCTTTTAACAATCTCAAGATACTTGTCATGTTTAACATCTGGTCTGAGGGTAAAGAGGTGATTTGATGTCAGTGAACCCTCTCCTGTATTGATGGTAAGTTCTGAGTTGTTCCCTGCAAGACTAAATGCACGTACAGCTTCGGGAGAGAGAGCACCATCACTCATAGCAGAACGGATGATAGGAGTTTTTGAGACAAAAGGCTCATCTCTCTTTGCTCCAAAAACAACACTAAGATCTTCATCTACTTCATCTTCATTCAGAACATTTGGTGAGTGTTTGATGATAAAACGTGCTTGATTAAAGGGCTGTGTAACAGCAAATGACTGATAGTTTGGCAGATCTTTTGCTGCTTTGTAAACCCAGTCGACTTTGTCTTTTGACTCATAAAAAGTCTCCTCTGCAAAGTATTGGCGCAGAGGTTCACGAAGTATCTCAAAAAAGTAGCGAAAACGACCAATCACAGGGTAGTTGATAAGTAGAGCATGTTTACGTTGTACATACCTGTCGTAGATAAAAAGAACAAAGACAGCAAAAACAAGTGTTAGAACAAAAAATTCAAAAAAGTTAACAAATACTTCCCATGATTGATTGATAAACTCTTCCATGTTAAAACTCTTCTAGTGAGATAGTCTCTTCTGTTTTGTTAAGAAGGTCTTTTACCCAGATTGTATTGTTTGCAAGCTCATTTGAACCGATTATACAACAAAATCTTGCATTGATCTTGTCTGCACCTTTGAGGTGGTTTTTGAGGTTTTTAGCTTTGTAGTCACAAGCTGCTTTTTTAGACTTGCGTTTTTGTTGTGTGAGTTTGAGGATAAGTTCAAGTGCTTCTTCATCCATCGCACCAAAGTAGTACCCCTCACGCTTTTTTTCAGGCATAACAATAAGCTCCATCAATCGCTCAATCCCCATCGCAAAACCTACAGCAGGAGTGGCACGACCATCTAAAAACTCTACAAGTCTGTCGTAGCGCCCACCACCAGCGATGGCACTTTGGCTTCCGATGTTATCACTCACAAACTCAAATGCAGTTTTTGAGTAGTAGTCAAGCCCACGCACAAGGTTTGTATCTATCTCATAAGCGATATTGTTCTCATCTAAAATCTTTTTGAGTTTCTCAAAATCACTCTGGCACCCATCACACAAAGAGTTGATAAGTTTTGGAGCATCTACATACAGAGACTGACACTTTTCATTTTTACAATCAAGCACACGGATAGGGTTTGATTTTTTTCTGCGTTTACAATCTTCACAGATCTCATCTTCAACACTCTCTATGAATTTTACAAGATTTTCGCGATATTGAGGCATACAGTTGCTATCTCCAAGTGAGTTAAGTTGGAGTCTGTACCCTATACCACAGGCATCAAGGATATCTGCTACCATCATGATCATACTTGCATCTTCATAGACACTCGCCACACCAAAACTCTCTACACCAAACTGATGAAACTCACGCAGACGACCTTTTTGTGGTCTCTCATAACGAAACATAGGTCCGTGGTAGAAAAAACGGTGGATCCCACCCGCTTTGTCAAGCTTTTTTTGGATAAATGCACGAACAACTCCAGCAGTACCTTCAGGGCGAAGACATACATCGTTTTCACCCTTGTCGATAAACTGGTACATCTCTTTGCCGACAATATCACTACTCTCACCAACACTGCGTTTAAAAAGTGCAGTCTCTTCAAGTAGAGGTGTTTCTATGTAGTGAAAACCATAATTTTGAGCTATGTTTGAAGCTAGTTCTATAAAGTAGGTAAATCTTTCGTAATCTTCACTTAAAATATCATTCATTCCACGGAGTGATTTTATCATTTATACCCTTTTGTATTTAGTGGTGTAAGGATACCATTTTTTAGATTATTTGAAGTTGATAGCTATATAATTGTACCATGAGAATAGATGTAGAGTTTGTTGCAAACCTCCCACTCATAGAGGTTGAAATAGCAAAGAAAAAATATAGATTTTTAGTAGATACAGGTGCATTTAGTGTACTAAGTGATACCCTTGTAGATGAGCTAAAACTTCCACTCAAAGAGAAACTTGATGTAGTGTGTAGCTTTGGGAAAATGCAACAGCATGAGTGTTATGTTTTAAATAGTTTAAACATAGATACAGAAGAGTTTGAAAATATAGAGGTGCTTCGTAGTGATATGATGCATACATTTCCCACATCGTGCATAGGTTTTGATGGTATTTTAGGGTATAACTTTTTAGAGCGATTTGTGATGCTTTTGGAGTATAAAAAACAAAAACTTACACTAATGAAAAAAACACCTTTTATGACAGGGTATAAAAAGATAGCACTTCACTATGATGGTACAAAGCCTCCACAGATTCCACTTGCATTTGACTTTGGTGATATCTTTTTTGGTATAGATACAGGCAAGTCAGATGGGGTCTTGGTTGGTAGTAG
>JAMORZ010000020.1 GCA_027063295.1 Sulfurimonas sp. | reverse complement strand
GATCTTCTACTTCTCACCATATAAAATCTACAATGCAAACCAAACAATCAGCTACATCCGTAAAGGAAATGCAAATATCTTCATAGATAATATAGACTCAGCAAAAAGATATCTCAAACGTAGTGTATCAAGTTCAGGTGTAAACTACGGGATCACTCAGGCGATCAAAAAAGCACTTGCATTTCATATCCGTGAAGCTAACAGAGATCTTCAAGAACTTATAAAGATCCAACCAAGACACTCTATCTTACACTACAATCTTGCACTAACATATGCACAACTTGGTAATACCACCTTAGCACATAAACACTTTTTACGCTCCTACCACCTCGATGCAAAAAACTATCTCTCTGGTATCTATGCAGTTATGACTGGAGAGCTTATCAACAAAGATATACGCAAACTCAAATCAGTTATCAAAGACTCGTTGCTCAATGAAGATGAAAGTGAACAACTCGATCTTTACAACACACTTATGTATCTTACTGACAATAATTACCTCTCAGCTATCAACTGGCTTGACAAAAACTATAAACAACGCCCTTTATATCTTGTGTTAGATATTATCATCGCTTCAAAACTCAATAAAATGCAAATAGCTAAAGAGGCTGCAACAAAGCTTACTATCTTGCTTCCAAATGAGATACTTCCTCGCATTCTCTATACAGATACACACTATTATGATCTCTCATCAGCTCACTATGCAGCAGAGATTATCCGATACTTCAAAGAGCAAAAGTTTAATTATGAAGATCTTTACTATGGACCATATATTACTAGATATCTATATATTCAACACAACCTTTTTACAGGGCAACTCTACTACCTTAGAGAGAGACTCAAAAAGAAACTTGAAACAACACAAGGTGATACACATGAACTTGTAAACTCACTTGCTATGGCTTCACTTTTTGATAAACACTTTGAAGAAGCATACACACTCTACAATACACTCATAGATGATATGAAAGTACGCGATGCTTACACACTTTTCTTAGGAGCAGTAGCATCAACAGCAGCTGGGCACCATGAAAATGCGATCGCTCTGCTTGAGCTTTCTAAGATGAAAAACAAAACATTCTATGAGAGTCGTTATGCACTTGGTCTTCTCTACCTTGAAGCACAAAACAACGAAGGAGCATCGATCCAGTTGGCGTATATTGAAGATGAGTTTAGTTCAGATTATTTTGATTTTGAGATAGACACAGATAAGCTGCTTTTTAAAAAGCAACATCCAAAAGAGTAAAATCTAAGTCTTAATCAAAAACAGTGTTAAATCTTTTTCTCAAAGGGGTGAGATCTTTTAAATCAACAGAGGGCTGAAGTATCTTTCTTTTATAACCGATATCTTGCAAATAAAGCTCTGATGAGAAGTAAAGTTCATCTAATTTATACTCTGTTTTAGGAAGTATTACAAATACATCTCCATCATAGTAAGTTTTTAAACCATTTAACGATCTATACCCTTTGAGATGTTGTAATAATACAGGATCAAGATAGTTATAACCCAAAGCAGTTCTAAGCTCTTCAACTTGTGTTAAAGAGAGCGGAGTTTTCTTTGCTTTTAGGTATTTGTAGTTATAAAGTGTCAAAAAATCTTCTTTTAAAAATGAAGAGTTCATCACAAGCTGTTTATATGGATAAGAGATATACCCTCTTCTTTTTAAGATAGATAATTCGTATGCATATATAGCATGAAGTTGTTGTAAGATTTGTTTTGAAAAACCACTTTTCCACAAACGAAGATGAGCTTCATCATCAAGTGTAACTATCCGCTCACTATTTTGTAAAAACTGAAACTTTTTAAGAGTTAGTAACGAACTATCAAATTCATCAAACTTTTCAGAGAGAGTCTTTAACTGCTTCTCTTTTAAATGGTAAAATCTAATTGTATTATCACTTAAAACTGCTATGTAGTGTTGCTGTAACATTATCTTGATATCTTGAATATTATGAAGATTTTTTTTTTCAAAGAGAAGTTTTGATGTTGCAAGGTCCCATAGATAAAAACTCTCTTTTGTAGCTACTGCGATTATGCCAGAATATTCATCTATATCTATACTCACAATATCGCTATCGAGTGTGTGAAGCTGATGAAGTTTTGTAGTAAAATCAAGAGAGTAAATCTCTCTTTTTGATCTACACCACAGCCGATGGGTATCTTTAGCGATATGAAGATCGTATATATCTTTCTTGCCAAGATCCATTACAGAAAGGATCTTTTTTTTCTGTAAGTCTATACGGCTTAAAAAACTATCTTTATCAACAACAAAAGCTTCATCCCCTTTCAAAGCGAGTGCAGTGATAGTTTTACCTATGTCAAATCGCACAATACTCTTGCCACTTAAAAGATCAAAAAGTTCCAAAGAGCCATCAGTTGAAGCACTTAAAAGATACCTCTCATCTTCACTCACCACATAAGTAGTAATTTTAGTTAAAGTAACTAGGCGATCGAGTTGAAAAACATTCATCTCAATAACTATATCAGATAAAATACGATGAGCAAAAATCTCTTGTTTTTTCACCTGAGATAAAAGATCTTCCACCCACACTTCCCCTCTAAAAGTATCTTTTAGTGTTGGTTGCACAAAACGCAACACCCCACTCTTTTTGATAAACTTTTTTCTGTTAACAGAGGTATATGTTGGTATGGAAAGCTGCAGTATTGTTTTAACAGAGTCTAAAAGAGCTTGATTTTTCTCCTTTAATGAGAGTGCACCATAATTCTTTTTTCGTAAAACATAGTAGTAACTATTTCTTTGTTTGGCTGTTTCTTGAAGTGTTTTATACCCTTCAATAGTTAGATATCCCTTTTGTAACTCCTCATAGTTTAAATATATCAAGAGTTCTGCAGAGGGTTTATTTTCTCCATCTAAGAAGATATCGTTTAACTGCTCTTTATCATGATGCTTCATTCTGTATGCTACTGAAAACTTATCTTGAGCACTCTGAGTTGTTTTAAAATCTACGAACTCTATGGAACTAAATTTTGATGTGATCTTATTACCCAGTAAGGATGGATGCTGTTGAATAGCTTTGAGTAGTTTTTTATACTTTTTATACTCTGGTGTTTTTAAAGTTTTTGGATCGATATATGCAGTCGCAATAATTGTAAGGGGGAGTTTTTCATCTCTTTGAAACCAACGAGAAAGATTTTTCTCATCGTAGTGTTGTTGATACTCAGGTGATGTTGATGGCATACAGCCTAACATCAACAATGAGTAAAGCACTAACACTACAAGTTTCATGCTATCAAGATTACGAGAAATATCCAACTAGAGTTTGAGAAGCTTGAACACTCTGCCCTTTTGCAATGTTAAGTCTAAAGTTTTGAGGTAAATAAAGTGTTGTAGTAGTATCAACTGCCATACCATAGCGAACACCTTGACGTAACTCCTGACCTGTTACAAGTTCTTGTGCCAAAGGCATACAACTACGATTTGTTCTATGTTCTACTTTTAAAAGCTTTTCATCTTTATTTTGAAAAACTACTTCACTCACTTCATTGAGTTTTTGAGCCAACGGCTCATACCATGGGAGTCTAGTTCCACGAACAACTAAACTACTGATAACTTTTCCATCAAGAGGGGTGCGGAGTATTCCTACATCAGTGTATCTAGTAGCAATCGTAACTTTATAAGCATACTCACCATTTTTAATCTCATCGATAGATTTTACAATCCCATCCACAGGACTCACTACACTCCCTTGCTCAAACACAACACTTTCACGCTCTGGATTTCTAAACAGATATAGAGTTGCAACCATAGAAACAAATGCTACAAACGCTAAAAATTCTGCATCTACAAGCATAAAAAGAAAAAAAGCACCAAAAGCATAACCTATATACTTAAAACCATATTTTGAGATAGGTAAAAGATTATTTCTCATCTTGATCCACCATAGAAGCATCTACTTTTAACTCATCAGCTATCTCATCACTCACCTCAGATACTTTTGAGTCAATTCCATTTTCTTTTTCAAAATTGATGATAATCTCACGAACCTCATCACCAGTGATATTCTCTTTTTTGTAAAGAAGTGCAACCATATCTTCTATCGCACCTCTATACTCTTCAAGACGAGCTACAACTGCTTTATAGTGTTCCTCAAGTGAAGATTTGATAAATTCATCCATATCTTCGGCCATTTTTTCACTGTATTCTCTAGCAGCACCACCACCAGCACCTAAAAAGGACTGGCGAGATTTCTCAAGTACCATAAGTCCTGCGATATCACTCATACCATATGTTTGTACCATAGACTTGATGATATCAGTCGCGCGCTCAAGGTCATTTCCTGCACCTGTTGAGATCTCACCAATAAACACCTCTTCAGCTGCACGACCACCAAGAAGAACATCCACTTCAGCCCAAAGCTCATGACGTTGCATCATAAACTTGTCCTCTTCTGGTTTGTTGAGAGTATATCCAAGAGCTGCGAGTCCACGTGGAACAATAGAGACTTTTGATACTTTTTTCGCACCTTCTGTAGTTTCTGCAAGAAGTGCATGACCAGACTCATGGTATGCTACTATCTTTTTCTCTTTAGGGTTGATACGACGAGATTTTTTTGCAAGACCAGCTAATGCACGCTCAACTGACTCAAAAAGATCTTTTTGTTTTACAGTTTTTTGACTTTTTCTACCAGCTAACAGTGCTGCTTCATTGACAACATTTGCAAGATCAGCTCCCGCTAAACCTGCTGTTAGACGAGCAACCTCTTCCACATCAACATCATCATCCATCTTAACACTTTTCATGTGCACTTTAAGGATCTTGACACGACCTTCAAAATCTGGCTTGTCAACAAGCACCTGTCTGTCAAAACGACCTGGTCTCATAAGAGCAGCATCAAGAATCTCAGGTCTGTTTGTCGCAGCTAAGATAATAACTGGAGTATCTGTACCAAAACCATCCATCTCTGCTAAAAGTTGGTTGAGTGTTTGTTCACGCTCATCGTTACCACCCATCTGAGCACCTGCAGCACGACTCTTACCTATAGCATCGATCTCATCGATAAAGATAATACTTGGAGCATCTTTTTTAGCCTGTTCAAACAAGTCACGTACACGTGCAGCACCAACACCCACAAACATCTCAATAAAACTAGAACCACTCACAGAGAAGAAAGGAACTTCTGCTTCACCAGCAACTGCTTTTGCTAGAAGTGTCTTACCAGTACCAGGGCTTCCTACAAGCAAAACACCCTTAGGGATCTTAGCCCCTATCTCTACATAACGACCTGGGTATTTTAAAAAGTCAACGATCTCTTGCACTTCCTCTTTTGCTTCTTCTACACCTGCGACATCGTCAAACTTTGTTTTTGGTTTCTCAGAGCTGACCATCTTTTTAGATTGTCCCATACCTAAAATACCGCCACCCATACTTTTTTGCATACGTGAAGCAAAGAACATCCATACACCGATGATGAGTAAAAATGGAAAAAGCCATCCAAACATCTCTGTAAACCAGTTTGTCTCAGAAAAACCTGAGTACTCAATCCCTTGCTTATCAAGCTCTTCAACCAGTTTTGTATCACCTTTGACTATACGTGTTGTATAGATCTTAGAACCATCTGTTGAGATAGCACGAATAAAACTTTGCCCTATTTCAACTTTTTTAACACTCTTTGATGCAACTAAGGACTTTAACTCCGAATAACTCACCTGTTGTGTTCTTGTATTTGTTGTTGCTAAAGAATTGTTAGCTCCACCTTCTCCAACAAACATTTTAAACACTAAAATCACCACCACAGAAAACATTGCAAATGTGATCAGTGGATTTTGGTTAAAAAAGTTATTGTTATTGTTTTTATTTTCTTGTTTTGACATTCTCTTTTATTTCTCTTTTCTTTGTAGTACTAAAGTTACCCATTCTTCTTGGGCGATTCTTTCAACTATCTCAAGGTCTTTATAATACCTGAGCACTTTTTGCTCATACTTATCAAGTATACCTGAAAGGATAACAACTCCATCTTCTTTCATCGCATCTTTTAGATCTTTTGCAATAAAAGTCAAAACATCTGCTACGATATTTGCAATCACAACATCATATTTTTGTGTTGCTTGAGATGTTGAACCTTCCCATATCTTTGAAAATGCAACACCATTGAGTTGTGCATTTTGCAGTGCATTGGATACAGAAACAGGGTCAGTATCACATGCCTCAACCTCTGCTCCCAATTTTAAAGCACCAATCCCCAAAATACCACTTCCACATCCAACATCTAAAACGTTGTATCCACTGCGAACATACTTAGAAACTGCTCTTAGACATGAAGCAGTTGTAGGATGATGTCCTGTACCAAATGCAAGTGCTGGATCAATAACAATGTTTATGAGTTTTGGATGTGGTTCATCCCATGTAGGATGTATGTAAAACTTTTCTATCTCAACAGGTTCTATACTTTTTTGATAAGCACTGACCCAATCACTATTTTGTAGTTTTTGTTGTGTAGTTTCGATCTCAATAGACACACCAAGAGCCTTTTGCAATGCTTCTACAAACTGCTCAAGTCCCCAAACGATAGTGTCTAGCTCATCCTCACTTCGTATAATGAACCCATCTTCACTCTCCTCAAAACCAACAGGAAGAGTATCTGATAAAAAGTCCGAAAAAAGCGAATGATGCGAAGAGACTCTAACTACTAACTCGTAGTAGTGTTCTTGCATTACTCAGCAACACCCATCACAGCACCAAGTTTTTCTTTTAGTACTTGTGGAGTAAATGGTTTTACGATGTAGTTATTTACACCAGCTTTAAGTGCTGTAATAACTTCCGCTTTCCCACCTTCAGTTGTTACCATGATGATAGGAAGATCTGTAAAACGCTCATCTGCACGAACCTTTTTTACTAATTCCAAACCATTCATCTCTGGCATATTCCAGTCAGTAATAAGCATCTCAACATCAGGATTAGAATCAAGTTGATTCCACCCTTCAACACCATCAGCACCTTCTAAGATATCTTTATATCCTAAACGTGCCAAAGTGTTTTTAATAATACGACGCATTGTAGAGCTATCATCAACAACAAGTAATTTCAATTGAAATCCTTTTTATAAAAATTTTGCATACTTTATTTGAAATAATCATACCCTATTTTTGTTTGTTTTAACATTAATCAAGAAGTTTAAACATTTTAGGAAGATCGAGTGTTCCCTCATAGTAAGCTTTGCCGATGATTACACCATCAACCTCTTTTGTAGCGATGAGTGCTTCAATATCACTCTCATCTTTAACACCACCACTTGCAATAGTAGCAACTCCACTTGCACGAGCTATATCGAGTGTAAACTCCACGTTAACACCTGAGAGTGTTCCATCTTTTCCAACATCAGTACAAATAATAGCTTCAACACCTGCATCTGCAAACTCACGGGCAAGGTCAGTTGCTTTCATAGTTGAGACTTCACCCCATCCTTCTACTGCAACATAACCATCTATTGCATCGATCCCCACTGCAATTGGATATTTTGCAGCCATATCTTTAACAAATTGTGGATCTTTCACAGCAATACTTCCTAAAATAATTCTATCTATACCAAGATCGAGCATCTTTTTTATCGTTTCTTCGTCACGAATCCCACCACCAAGTTCTAGTTTGACATGACAGTTTTGACGAATCTTTACAATAGAATCCAAGTTTTTTGGCTCACCAGCAAATGCACCGTTTAAGTCGACTAAGTGTACCCACTCAGCTCCCATCTCTTCAAATTTTTTCACAAGTTCATACGGCTCATTGGAATAAATCTTTGCGCTATCCATCAGCCCTTTTGTAAGTCGTACAGCCTGACCATCTTTGAGATCAATCGCAGGGTAAAGTGTCATTGTTTTCCTTTTAAAGTTTAATAAAATTTTCTAAAATTTTTAGCCCATTTTCGTGGCTTTTTTCTGGATGTGGCTGAATCCCCATTACATTGTTATGTGCCACAGCTGATGTAAAACGATAACCATATTCCGTCTCACCGATGATATCATCTGCATCATCACAAGTTACATGAAATGTATGCACAAAGTAGAGGTAATGATTTTCATCTAACCCCTCAAAGAGAGGATGAGTTTTTGTAAACATTCTGTTCCATCCCATGTGTGGCACTTTGAGTGGCTCTGAAAACTTCTTCTCATCAAAAGCTTTTACATGCCCTCTGATGAGTCCAAGTCCTTCATGCTCTCCAAACTCCTCTGAGCTTTCAAATAAAAGTTGCATCCCAAGACAGATACCAAGCATAGGTTTTCCACTTGCTGCAAACTCTTTTATAGCTTCTATCATATTTCTCTCTCTGAGATGCTCCATCGCATCACCAAATGCACCAACACCTGGAAGTATCAATTTATCATATTTCCCAAATGCAGCTGGATCACTCTCTACAACTGTATCTTTTCCAAGTTTTGCAAATGCATTTTTCACACTTGCAAGATTTCCCATATTATAATCAACTATCGCTATCATCTACTACTCATCTATCTTTAATTTTGTAAATTTTATATATACTGCCAAACTCAACAGTAACATCGATACACCACCCATAATATAGATCGCATAGGTAAGCTTGTCTGGGTCTGTGATGGCAAACTTAAACACAAGCATCAATGCTTCAATAGAGAGAGCAATAATAATACTCCCCAAAAAGCGAACCATCGTCTTGTGTGGACCTGAGATATTTTGCTCTTTATGTCGACCAAGTATCTCTTCTTCTATGAGGGTTTTGGCCAGATCAAAGATAGCCAAAGAGAGTGTCATCAAAATCGTTGCTTCAAAAACATCTTTGATTTTGAATTTTTCAGGAGATATCTCAGAGAGAAAACTTCCCACACCCTTAAAAAACAACAACAGTGCAATAGCTATAAGAGCAAAAGAAAATGCAGCATAAGCATACTTAAAAAACTTGTTAAATGCTGCATCGAGAGTATTGAGCTGTGCAATTTTCAAAACATCTTCAAAAGGCATATCTAGACATGCTACATACTTAAGATCTCCATTTTCACAAAAGATAGGAGCTGACGCAGTAACTGTTAAATCACCTGTAATAAGTGAAGGATAAGGATCGGTAATCGTACATCTCTCTTCACGAACTGCACGGTAGTAGTAAGCTCTATCTGCTCTGATCTTCCCCGCATCTTCATCGATCTGCTGATGTGCTGTATATGTAGGTGTTATCTGTACACCCTTATGATCGAGTAGATATACACCTTCACAGTTTTCAAGATCAGCCTTAATCTTTAAAAGACGAGGCATAATCATATCAACACTTAAAGATGGAAGTCTATTTGGTATATTTTTAGAGAACAAGTAGCAAAAGTATGCTCTTGCTTTTGTTCTCCCTTCGGCAAAATGTTGTATGTCCAATGGAACCATCTGCTTAGATCCTTATACTTTTTTGTGATTATATCAAAGGGTTGATTATATCTTGGTTACACACCCTCTTGTTGTGTGATCTCTTTTGTATCTACTTTTTGAGAGATACTTGGAACAAATACTTTTTTGATGATAGAAGTAAAACCTCTTTCACTCTCTTCATACTCCCTCTCAGCCTCTTGAAGTGCTGCCTCCCATGCTGTTGAAAACCCTGGTGCTTGGTGCATCATCTTACGAAGTGCATTATCGTAAATATTGAGTAAACGCAACTCTGCACGTCCTGGCTTTTGTCCTAAAGTTTTAACAGAAATACGAAGGTTTTCATTCTCCATTTTGAGTTTTGCGAGTTGTTCCTCTTGAGATTTGTTCCCTTCATTGACTATCTTCATTTGACGGTTGAGATGCTCTTGATACTCTTTGAGCTCTTTTTTGTATTTTCTTACAACAAAAAAAGATTTTATAGTTGCTAAAACCCATCCAAGAATAACACCACCGATGATGATTAGAATTGTTATTGCATTAAGTTCCATCTCATCTCCTTTAAGTTTAGGTTATTTTGATTATATCAAAAGAAATATAATGTATAATAACACAATGAAAAAAGAGATAAACCACATTGCCATTGTAAGGCTCTCAGCACTTGGAGATATTGTCAATGCTTCTGTTGTGCTGCAATATATAAAACAGTTTTACCCAAATATAAAAATAGACTGGATTACAGAAGAGGTTTTTGCCCCACTACTTGATAAACATCCACTTATCAACGATGTAATAACACTCAATCTCAAAAAATTTAAAAAAGACAAAAGCCTTACACTTTTACAAGAACAGATACAAAAACTCAAAGAGACTCCAGAGTATGACCTTGTTATCGATATGCAAGGGCTTATCAAATCCTCTCTTGTTGCAAAATTTGCAGGAGAGAAAAGACACGGTTTTGACAAACACTCCACAAGAGAATCTTTAGCTGCGTTTTTTTACACCTCAACTTCACATATAGCTTATGAAGAGAATGTTATCAAACGCAACTGTTTTGTCGTAAGTGATCCACTTGAGTTTGAGATAAGTTCAGATATGCTTCTTACAAAACAAAGAGTTTTTCCCTTTACAAAAACCTTTACACTTTCTAAAGAGAAAAAAAACATCGCCCTTGTAATAGGTGCTTCATGGGAATCTAAAATCTACCCCATAGAGCTACTCGCAGATGTTTGCAATGGCTTAAAAGAACAGTTTTATATCATCTGGGGAAGCGAAGCAGAAAAAAAGATGGCACATAAGCTTAGCTCGCTTACCCCTTTTACACAACTTGCACCAAAGATGACTCTTGATGAGCTTGTAAGCTATATATCTTCTATGGATTTGGTAATAGGCAATGACACAGGTCCAACACATATGGCATGGGCACAAAACATCCCATCTATCACCCTCTTTGGACCAACAAATACACGTATGATTTACGAAACAACACAAAACATAGGGATAAAATCACCCTCAAAAGTTGATATACTCAAAATCAACAAAAATGACTTCTCCATCAAAGAGATACCACCACAAATAGTTATAGAAAAAGCAAAGGAACTTTTAAGATGAAACAAAAGATGCAGTTTATTGGATTTTATCTCTTTTTAGCATTTGAGAAGTTTTTGATGCTTTTACCAAAAAAGGTACGTAAAAGTTTCTTTATTGGGCTTGGATGGGTGGCTTACAAACTCTCAAAACGCTACAACAAAGTGATAAGAGACAACTTGGAGTTTGTATATGGCAAAGATGTTGATGAGGAGTTTGTTCAAAAGGTGAGTCGCTACCAGTTTCGCCTTATGATGCTTAACTTTTTACAAACGATTGAGAGTCGCTACTACTCTGTCGAGGAGATGGCAAAAAAGGTCACCTTTGAGAATGATGAAATACTCAAGAAGGTACAAGCTGAGGGTCGCCCCATCATCTTTGTTACCTCTCACTATGGAGCTTGGGAGCTTGGGGGCAATATGCTTAGTGCCATCTATGAGCCTATCTTAATCATCTATAAAAAGATGAAAAACCCCTACTTTGAAAAATATCTTTTAGAATCACGTGCAAAATGGAAAATGACTTATGCAGAGCGTCACGGTGCGATGAGAGCAATCCTTAAAACTCTTCGTGGTGGCGGGGCAACTGCTATTCTTATTGATACAAATGTTCGCAAAGATGAGTCTATAAAAGTGGAGTTTTTAGGGCATGAGGTCTCACAGATAAAAACAACAGCTTATTTTGCAAGAAAACTTGGTGCTGCACTTATCCCATCACTCATACATACAGATGATGATGAAAACTATACAATCCGTTTTTATGATGAGATTATCCCACCAAAAACAGATGATGAGGAGCATGATATCTTAGTATCTACTCAGATGCAAACCTCATGGCTCAGTGAACAGATATTAAAAAAACCAGAGCCGTGGTTTTGGCTCCATCGCCGTTTTAAAGATGATTATCCTCAGATATATCGGTAATAATCTTCTCACACTCCCGTGTTCTAGCTTCAAAAAGTTTTAAAATCGTCAAGAAAAACGCAGTGATGGCAGGCCCAAGAATCATCCCCCAAAAACCAAAAGTTGCAAGTCCTGCAATGATAGCAAAAAAGATAACAAGTTCATTCATCTTTGTATCATCCTCTTTTAAGAGATGCTTGTTGATCTCTTTAATGATGATAGGTTTGATAAAAGTATCTGCAATGATAGAGATAATAACAATAGAATAGATCGCAATAAAGATAGCATTTGATGATGAGCCCATAGCAAACTCATAGATCATAAACGGAAGCCACATCAATACACCACCAACAACAGGGATAAGTGAAGCAAAACCGTACATGATCCCAAAAAGCAGACCATTATAACCCATATAAGAAACTGCTACACCAAAAAGTATCCCCTCAAATGTTGCAGTGAGCAAGATAGAGTAAAAAACCACACTCATCACAGCAGAGAGTTCACGTACTAAAAGAGTTGACTCCTCAACTGACATCTGCACTACACGTTTTACAAAACCTATGATAGCTGCTCCGTTGTATTGTGCAAAGAAGTAAAATATCACAATTAAAAAAGCATTTTTCAAAAAACCTGCACTAAAAGAGCCTACTTTTCCAGCTATTACCAAAGAGTTTGCTGTAAGAGAGTTAAAATCCAAACTCCCCATCATATCTTTAAGATATGGTTTTAAAAAACGCAAATACTCTGGCGGAGAAACTAACAATGTTTCAATATATGTTTGCACTTTATGGATAGTTTGAGGTTCAATAGTATTGAGCTTCATAGTTAATGTTGCCAAAAAGTACCCAAGTGGTGCGAAAAAGAGTGAAGCGAGTAAAACACTTGAAAGAAGTGCTGCTAAAAATTTATGCTTGAGTAGTTTTTCAAAATAATCTTGAATATTTGCCGTTGAGATCGCCAAAAGTGCTGCTATCGTTATAACGAGTAAAAATGGAGCATACAAAAGATACATCCAATAAAGTGATGTAGCAAATAAAACGGCTATAAAATACTGCGGTTTCATCTAAAAAAGTGTCCCATCTTCATTGATATAAGAAAGACTTAAAACATCATATGTCTTTCGTGTAGCCTTTCTCCCTTTTGCAGTGCGTTCTAAATAGCCATTGGCAATGAGATATGGCTCTAGCACATCTTCTACAGTCCCCTCATCCTCACTAAGAGCCGCTGCGATGGTACTTAGTCCCATCGGTTTTCCTTTGGCAGATGCCAGGAGTTGAAGTAGACGTATATCCATCTCATCAAAACCATGTGAGTTGATCCCAAGTTCATCAAGAGCATACTGTGTCGTTTTGTGTGTGATACTCATCTCATCAGCCACATCAGCAAAATCTCTCACACGACGAAGCAAACGTAGTGCAATACGTGGAGTTCCACGGCTGCGTTTAGATATCTCAAGTGCTGCTTCATGAACTATCTCTTTTTCTAGCTTCTTTGCTGCTTGAGAGATGATACGAGCTAACTCCTCTGAGGTGTAAAAGTTCATCCTAAAACTCATTCCAAACCTGTCACGCAGTGGGTTTGAGAGCATCCCTGCACGTGTGGTTGCTCCTATAAGAGTAAAACGTGGCAAGTCTATCTTTACAGTTTGTGCAGCTGGACCACTTCCTATGATGATATCTATACGATAATCCTCCATAGAGGAGTAAAGAATCTCCTCAACTGCTGGAGAGAGTCGGTGAATCTCATCTATAAAGAGTATATCACCCTCCTCCAAATTTGTTAAAATCGCAGCCAAATCACCACTTTTTTCTATCATCGGTGCTGCTGTTACTTTGATGTTTGCATTCATCTCATTGGCGATAATGAGTGCTAATGTAGTTTTTCCAAGCCCTGGAGGTCCATAAAACAGAACATGATCAAGTGCTTCATCACGCTTTTTACTCGCCTCGATGAAAACACTGAGATTTTTTTTGATCTGCTCTTGACCTATATACTCACTCCAGGCATCAGGACGAAGAGTTACTTCTGAGCTCTCCTCTTCAGCACTAAAGGTCTCTATCTCTACCATTCTATCCATTAGTAAGTGTGTTCCTCTTTTGGAAAAGTTTTGTTTTGCACCTCTGTTGCATAGTTTTGCAAAGCATCTTTGACAAGTGTAGCACCATCGAGATACTTTTTGACAAACTTAGGTACAAAATCTTCAAAGAGTCCAAGCATATCTGAAAACACAAGTACCTGCCCATCAACATCTACTCCAGCACCTATGCCGATAACGGGGATAGATACAGACTCTGCGACCTCTTTTGCCACATCAGCTTTACACCCCTCAAGCACCATACAAAATGCACCTGCACTCTCTATAGCCTTTGCATCTTTGATGAGTTGCTCTTTCTCCTCTTGCGTTTTGCCTTTGACTTTGTAGCCACCTTCACTTCTTACAGACTGAGGCAAAAGACCAATATGCCCACACACAGCAATACCATTTGATGTAAGATGAGCTACTATCTCAGATTTATCCTCACCACCCTCTATCTTGACACAATCTGCCTGTGTTTGTTGAAACATCTCTATGGAATTTTTTAGAGCATCCTCTTTTGTTATGTATGTTCCAAAAGGCATATCAGCTACTACAAAACTCTCAGGAGCACCCGCACACACTGCGTTTACATGATAAATCATTTGTGGAAGTGTCGCACTGATGGTATCACTCTTACCAGCAAAACTCATATTGAGTGAATCACCCACTAAGATCATATCTGCACTCTCACTTACAAGCTTTGCAAAAAGTGCGTCATAAGCAGTTATCATCACTAAAGGTTGTACACCTTTTGCCTTTTTTATCGAAGAAATCGTTAATTTTTTACCCATTTGAAAACTCTTTATTAATTAATTGAAGTATTTTAACTAAAAATTGCTATAATTTGAACTATACAGGAGAATTTATTTTATGGGCATAAGAAGTGATTTAGATGCAAACTATGATTTTGAGATTGTTGATGAGTTTTTAGATCACTATGCTATGATGGTTGAGAGCATGGAGGTGATGGTAATAGACCTTGCCAAACCAAGTATGTACAAACGCAGTATCAATGAGCTTTTTCGTGTCTTTCATAACATTAAATCTGCTTCAGCATACCTTAAAATCACACCGATGAACAAACTGGCAACTTTTGTTGAAGATGAACTAGAGGAACTTCGCACGAAAGAACCACCAATCAATCCAGAAGTTACAGACTGGCTTTTAAAAATCAGTGATATGTTTGCAGCTTGGCACGATGACTTAAAAATGGATAATGAACTTTCCAAAATAAAATTCTCCCTACTAAAAATCCCTGACACTGGAAAATAACAATAGATGAAAAACTTGGTTGCATATATAACTTCAGGCTATCCTGAAAAATCTTTTACTATCGATCTTGCTTTGGCACTTGGTGAAAATGGTGTTGATACACTTGAACTTGGTATCCCTTTTTCTGATCCTGTTGCAGATGGTCCACTTATAGAAAAAGCAAATCACAAAGCACTTGAGGGTGGTTTTAAGTTTTCCCATTTACGTGAGATCACAAAAGAGGTTGCACCCAAAGTAGATACTCTTTGGATGGGCTACTTTAACAGCTTTTACCAACAAAACTTTACACAACTTCTAAAGGATGCTAATGCACTTGGTCTTAATGGCTTTATCATCCCTGACTTGCCACATGAAGAAGCATTGGCATATAAAAAGGATTTTGCACAAAACAACCTTGCCAATATCTCATTTGTTGCACCAACTGATTCTAAAGAGCGCATCAAAGAGGTGGTAAGTGCTGCAGAGAAGTTTATCTATATGGTTGCATATACTGGCATAACAGGTTCTGGAAAAGCAGAAGATCTGCAACCATTTTTGGCAGATATCAAAGAGTTTACACAAACACCTGTTTATGTTGGTTTTGGTGTCAATGAAAAAACTGCAAGAACAAAAGTCAAAGGTGCAGATGGGGTGATTGTTGGAAGTGCGTTTATCGACATACTTTTACAAGAACAACTCAGCTACTCAGAAAAAATCTCCCGTTGTGCATCACTTGCATCAAAGATAAAAGAGCAAATAAACTCTTAGGGGAGTATCTCAAAAAGCACTAAAAGTGTTTTTTGAAAGATTGAGTCGTTATCATCACTCACAAGAAGGTATCTGTTTTTTGCTATCTTTGTTACCCCTTCAAAGTTGTCCAGATTCCAACCATCATCTGAGTCAAACTTTGCTAAAACCTCATAAGTTCCATCTTCTAAAGAGAGTCTAAGAAATCTAAGTACCCTTTTTTGCGTGAGATAGTGAAACTCTCGCAAAACTACCAACACATTTGACTCATCTATCATCTCCAAAGCAGTTACTGAGCCTTTTTGCTCAAAATTCCACTGCATCTTTTTTGCGTAAAGTGTATGGTGAGTTTGGTTGTAAAGTGGTCTCTCTGGGAGTGTAAGAACTCCATACTTTTGAGAGTATGCAACTGCTTCTAACCCTTTGTTTTCACTCTGATATGCAGTTTTGTCTCGCAGAGCTTTGTTGATGGTGAGTTTTTGGAGTTTTTTCCCATCAAAATCAAAAAGAAAAACTTTTTGTATCCTCTCAAAAGAGATTGCTAGATAATTATCTATCACTGTCAATCCCTCTGCATCACGTTTGTGTTTTGGAACTCTTTTTGATTTTTTTGTATGCAGATAGGTAGCTTTTTTTACAAAGAGGTTTTGTATCTTGTCGTTTTGTATCTTGATATCCAGATGAAAAAGTGCCCCTTTGTCACTTAGGGCATACAAAATATCCCGATGGTATGCAAGTGCTGAGATCTCTGTGAACTTTGGGTTTTGCTCACCTTGAAATGATAGCTCTTTTACATCAAGAATCTTTATTTTGCCTTGTTGCGTTTTGGCATCTGAATGAAATTTGTAAGGGAGTATTTTGCCTTGTAAAAGAGTACAAAAACAAACAAGAAAAACAACCTTAAAAGATGTTTTTGACAAACACGAAACTTTTTTTCTCATACCCAAAACCCTCATAAAACCTGTGGGCATCTTCTCTTGCAAAACCAGATGAGAGAACGATATTCTCACACATAGCTACTTTGGCATAATCCACAAGATACTCAAGCATAATCTTGCCATACCCTTGTGAGCGAAATGCAGCATCTGTGACAAGATCAAACACATAAAGATGGCGTTTGTGGTAGAGGTTGGTTTGTACATTTACCCCAGCATAGGTGATGAGCTTATCTCTCTCAAAAACACCTAACATCTTGTACTCGATATGGCGCATATCGTAGATGAGATCTTCAAACTCATCATAACTCAGAGCAGTTCTAAGCTGAGAGACCACCTCAAACGCAACATCCAACTCTTTTAAACTCATCTCACGTATCTGCATCTTTTCTCCGTTTTATCAAGTCAATTCTAATTTTTTCTCGTTCCCAATATCCCCATTGGAAAAGGACACTTGAGTTTTAAATCTTTATCCCACTTGTCTATCTACAAGTCTTCTTGTTACAAACCAGATTCAAGAAATTCTAAAAGCTCTATCTCTTCATTCTCTAAGTTCAAATCTTTCATTCCCATTTTCAACAAATGGCACAGAGATAATATACTCTGTTAGTGATTTTCAAGAACTCTTCTTCCATGAACAACTGCTATAAATAAAATCTTTGTGCGTTCTATTTTATAAATCAATCTATAACTATAAACAAATATTTCACGGATTTAGGGATTATTCATTTCAGGAACTTTTCTACCAAGTTCTGAAAATTCTTGAAGTAGTTCTGCTTTTTCAAAAATTTTTGAAACTACAGATTTTGCATATGTTGGAGAATCTTTTTCGATATACTCTGCAATAGATTCTATATCTTCAAGAGTTTCTTCTGACCATCCTAGTGTGAAAGCCATTTAGCCATTCTTTGTTTTGCATCTTGATGAGATGTCACTTCTCCATTTTCTGAACGCTTAACACTATTTTTTATTTTCTCTACAACATAAAGGTGATACTGAATGTCTTCATAAGTACAATCATCAGGAAGATTATGAATCATCTCTTGTGCTTCTTGTTTTACAGCTGACATACAC
>JAMORZ010000019.1 GCA_027063295.1 Sulfurimonas sp. | reverse complement strand
GTGGCATATATCAGAACCTATATGTCTTTGATGGGGATCGCTATGGGTGCTAGATGGAGTGGCAAGGCAAAAGCACTTGTACAGTTTGGTGGACAGTACTTACTTTTGTATGCTCTTTTGGTGCTTTATATGAACCAAGGGCAAAGCTACTCTGAGGAGTATTTGCAGATGATGACCATCATAGGGACACTCTCAACCTTTGCGATTCTTCATCTTCTCAAAGTGAAAGGAAACTACTACTGGTACTCACTTGCAGGGTATGTTGCGTTTTTAATTCCGTTTTACTCTATCAACAAGTTTGATATCACACTCGATACCACCTACTCAACAGGTGTAATGGTGATAGTAGCAGCTGTGACTTTATGGTCTCTGGTGGATTACATAGCAGCACTTGTAAGTGCCATGAGAGCAGAGGAGGCATAGTATGGAGCAAAAAGTTTTAGAGATCATAAATCAGATAGATAAAAGCTATAAAGTACTTTATGAGAAGATGGGTGATTCTATCATGGTGAGCCTTAAAGATAACGGCACATCTGTGAGCCAGTTTGACCTTGATGCAACACAGTTTTGTATAGAGATTATCAACAAAGTCTATCCAAACGCAAATATATGGATAGAAGAGGATGCAGCAATTCTCAAAACTGATGAAGAAGAGTACACATTTATCATAGACCCACTCGATGGGACTGCTTCGTTTTTAAGAGGATACCCTATCTGGGGGATAGGGATCGGTGTGCTCAAGGGTGAGACTCCTCTGCTTTCATACTTTTATGCTCCTGCATGTAACCAAAAGTACCTTGCTTATGAGGATAAGATCTTCATTAACAACAAAGAGCTCAGTGAGCAAACCAATGTGATAAATGCAGATACAAAGACCATATTTATAAGCTCACGTCTGCATAAAAAAATAGACTTTCAAGCATTTGAAGCACTCAAACTTCGTAACTTTGGTTCAACACTCTACCACGTGGTGATGGTAGCCCTTGGCAAAGCAGAAGCAGTACTTATTGGTTCATGCTATATCTGGGATATTGCCGCTGCATTTTACTTAGGTCAGAGGGGTGGTTATGCGTTTTTTGATTACAAATCACAAAAACAGCTCACCCTCAAAGAGCTTTTAGCATACAAAGATAACAAGATAGATATCATCTTGGAGTATAAAAAGGTATGAGCAAAAGGTATGTTTACCACAGAGCACTTAACACAGAGGAGGCTTTTAGGGAGTTTGTAGCAAAAGAGAGTGCATCTTCATTTACACTCGCAGCTGAGGGGGATGTGTGTTGGGCATATATAGATGGGGAGTATGTTATCTACATCCACCACCCAGATGTGCAGGGAAAAGCACTCTCAAACGCAACCATAAAAGAGCTTTTGGCAAAAGATGAGCTTTTTACCCTTGAGAAGCTCTTTAGCATAAACTCCGATGTACATTTTGTGCTTGAGCTTAAAACAGGCAATGGTGACCTTCGAGGGTTTATGGAGAGTTTTAGGGCTATTTTAGAGAAGTATGATGTACAAAACGCAATCGTTGATGCGTTTAGTGTTGAGCAGCTTCGCACACTCAAAGAGGTTTTTCCTTCCATAGAGACATCTCTGCACACAAAACTTGTACTTGGAGAGTATCTGCTTGAGACTACATTTGAAAAACCCTATGTGAGGGTACATAACCTTTACAAGCTTGATTTTATCGACATCATCACCCTATCTTTTGGCTCAACACATACAAACTATCTTAGTCTTGATATAGACAAAACTTACAAACATATCTACAAATCAGGCAAAAAACTCAACCTTGGAGCGATAAAAACACTCAAAAATCTCAAACGTGCAAAAGAGAGTAGAGTGGAGTATATCTACCTAAGAAGCAAAGAGGTAGTTCAGTCATATAGTAGTGATGAGATTTAATCTTTAATAATATCTTCCAAAGTACAAAAATATTTTGCACTGTACCATGCAGCGATCCCTGCATCGTTGTAGTGGTACTCTCTTTGGGTAAATGGTATTGAACTGTTTCTCAGTTTTGCTCGAATAATTCCAATGACAATAAAACTCAACAGCAGTGATGCCCCCGCAATGAAATAATCATACATATACCAAATAACTAGTGCTACAAGAGGTGTTGTAAATTGTAAAAACAAACGCAGTAAAAGGGCGATGGCTTTGCATTTTGTTGTTTTGAGTTTGGGTGTTGGTTGTATCATCTCTATAAAATCGTTTTGCATAGTGTAATAATAACACAATATAAGATTTTTTTACGACTAAGAAAACTTTAGTCTATTTGACTCAATTAAGTTTATGAAACTTGCATCTATTAACTTTTTTTTGGTAAAATTCATCGAAATTTATAAAAAAGGAAGAAATATGGCAAAACATCAATTTCAAACAGAAGCAAATCAAATTTTACATCTTATGATCCACTCACTCTATTCAAACAAGGAGATTTTTATTCGTGAGTTGGTATCAAATGCATCAGATGCACTCGATAAACTCAATATGCTAGTTCTTACAGATGAGAAGTACAAAGGGGTTACTTTTGATCCAAGAATTGATATCGTAGCAAATAAAGAGGCAAAAACACTTACTATCAAAGATACTGGTATCGGGATGAATGAAGAGGATCTTATCAATAACCTCGGAACAATTGCAAAATCAGGTACAAAAGCATTTTTAGAAAATCTTACAGGGGATCAGAAGAAAGACTCTCAACTTATTGGTCAGTTTGGTGTAGGTTTTTATGCTGCATTTATGGTTGCAGACAAAGTTGAAGTAACAACGAAAAAAGCGGGTGAAGATCAGGCTTATTTGTGGGTTAGTGCAGGTGATGGAAGTTTTGAGATCGAAAACGCAACAATGGAAGGGCATGGTACACAGATAGTTATGCACCTTAAAGAGGGTGAAGAGGAGTTCTTAGAAGAGTACCGTATTGAAGCGATTATCAAAAAGTATTCAAACCACATTCCATTCCCTATCTTTATGGATAAAGAGAAGTTTATCCCTGCAAAAACAGATGATGATGGCAAAGAGATAGAGCCAAGCAAAACTGAAGTGGAAAATGTACAGATCAACCGTGCAAATGCACTCTGGATACTTCCAAAATCTGAGATTAGTGATGAAGAGTATAAAGATTTTTACAGCTCTATTG
>JAMORZ010000018.1 GCA_027063295.1 Sulfurimonas sp. | reverse complement strand
CTGTGGGGATTAGTATCAATTTATGAGATTACAACGTTCTATAAAAACAGATATTTTATTGGTCTTTATCCCTATCATCTTGTTGGTTAGTGCTTCTTTAGTGATCTCTCAATACTATTTTGGAAAAGAGCTTGCTATCAAAGCTACACACTATGACTTTGAGTTGATTGCAAATAGTATTTTAAAACAAAACAAGATTGCAGATGGTAGAATCCGAAACTTTTTACAAGCCAACAAAAACAACTCTTACCTTCTTCAACCTATTAAATTTACTTACAAACACCCTGCCCTACATGACTTGATTCAACTTATCAATATTAACAATGCTATTTACTCTCTTTATTTTACACATGATAACGGTGATTTTTATGAACTTATCAATATGCAAGCATCCAGCTTACTTTACAAAAAATTTCAAGCACCACCCTCTACACAATGGTTGACTATTGTCTCTAAAGATGGAAAAATACTTCAAGCCTTTTTAGATAAAAATGAAAAACTTCTAGAAAAAAGGGTCTCTTCTGGTTCTATAGATATCAAATCAAGAGTTTGGTATAAAAATGCTCTTAAAACAAAAGATATAGCTCTTACAGGTGTATATAAATTTCAAAGTGTAAATCTTCATGGTTTTACATACACTGTACAACTAGCAAATACAAAAAGGAGTATTTTTGCTATAGACTACACACTTTATGCACTTGAAAAGCTTTTGCATTACCAAACAAAAGCACAAAACGCAGAGGTGTTTATCTTTGACATGCATGGAAAGATTGTAGCTTCGTCAAACAAGAAAGATGATCAACTAATAGATAAAGATCTCCTTAGCCTACTGCAACAAAAAAAAGAGCAAGAGATTATCTCTTATGAGCATAACAACACAGGCTACTTGAGTGCATACCAAACACTGAAAAATGGTATGTTTTTAGGGTTGAAAGTTCCTTCAAAACCACTATTTGAACCATTTGTACAAAATCTTAACAACTCCCTGCTTATCGCTTTTCTCGTTTTACTCATCAGTATTCCATCTTTGATTCTCGTTACAAATAAGATCGTTGAACCTATTTTTGCTCTTATTAAAGAAAATAAGAAAATTAAAAAAAGGGAGTTTTCAGATGTTAAGATGGTTAAAACAAACATCAAAGAGTTTCAATCACTTTCAAAATCCCTTGTTATCATGTCACACAGTATCAACAGTTATCAAAAATCTCAAGCAGATCTTCTTGACTCTATTGTAAAACTTATTGCAGAAGCTGTCGATGCAAAATCCCACTATACAGGTGGGCATTGTAAACGTGTACCAGTTATTGCTGAGATGCTTATCGATGCAGCGAGTAAAACAAAAGATGGCCCTCTCAAAGAGTTCTCATTGGAAAGTGAAGATGAGAAAAAAGAGTTTCTCATTGCTGCTTGGTTGCATGACTGTGGTAAAGTTACCACACCTGAGTATGTTGTTGATAAAGCAACAAAACTTGAAACCATTTACAATCGTATTCATGAAATCCGTACACGTTTTGAAGTACTATGGCGTGATGCTCAGATAGTGTATCTGCAAGAAAAACTCTCTGGTAGAGATGAAAAAACAGCAAAACAGACACTTCTACAAACACAACAAAAACTTCAAGATGATTTTCAATTTATTGCACAATGCAATGTTGGAACAGAGGAGATGTCACAAGAGAAGATACAACACCTTCAAACCATAGCATCGACCAAGTGGGAACGCAATTTTTCTAAAAAACTTGGGTTGGGTAGTTTGGAATATGCTCGTTACCATACCACAAAAGAGCAACTTCCTGTAAAAGAGAATCTACTTCAAGATAATCCTGAAGATCTTATTGAGCGGGAATATTTTGATCCTCAAGAGTATAAAAAAGATGGTTTCAATATGGATGTACCCCACTATCTTTACAATTATGGAGAGTTATATAATCTTAGTATTCAAAAAGGAACACTTACACAAGAAGAGAGATATAAGATCAATGAGCATGTTATTATGAGTATTAAAATGCTTGAAAAAATCCCTTTTCCATCAAGTATGAAAAAAGTTCCACAATTTGCAGGTGAACATCATGAAACACTCTGTGGCACAGGTTATCCTAAAGGACTTGATGAAACGCAACTCTCTATCCCATCAAGAGTGATGGCAATTGCTGATATCTTTGAAGCATTAACAGCATCTGATAGACCATATAAAAAAACTCAGACACTTTCACAAACTCTAAAAATCATGAAATCAATGGCACAGGAAAAACAGATAGATCCTGTATTGTTTGAACTTTTTGTAAAAGAAAAGATCTATCTTCAATATGCTAAAAAATATCTAAAAGAGGAGCAACTTGATGAGGTTTAGTCTCCTTTTTCTCCTTTGTAGCCTTACACTTTTTGGACTAACTTTACAAAAGAGCTACTATGTTCAAACAGATGAGATAAAACTCTCATCAATCATAAAAAATGTTCAAGATGACAAAGTTCTCTTTCATATAGCACATAAAAGAGAGTACAAAAAAATAAAATCAAAAAAACTCATCGAAATACTTCAAAAATACGGCTATACAGTACAAACAACTCATCGTTTTGTTACATTTTATAAAAAAAGTCCCGTAGATCTTCAGTTTGTAAAAGAGTATCTCCAAAAATATTATAAAGAGTATTATCCAGAGATAAAGATAGACTCTATCTCTGTAATGCCAAGAAAATATATCTCTTCACTCTCTACAATACAAAAGATAAAAATACCAAAAAAAGCATATCTTAGCAATCATGCCATCATCTCTCTTGCCACTAAACAGAAAAAACAAATATTTTTAGACTACACTGTTGACGCTACCATCACAGCACTTGTAGCTAAAAAAGATATTGCTAGAGAAGAGGAGATTTCGTTTGTAAATACAACAAAAAAGAGTATAATTCTAACGAAATTCAAAGCACAACCTCTCATTCATGCTCCATCAGGTGTTTACGAGAGTAAGTTTCATATACAAGCTGGAAAACTTATAACCCTCAGAGATGTAACAATGTTACACTTGATAAAAAGGGGAAATGAAGTGAATGTTTTTTTACAAAGCGGACCTCTTTCAATCACTTTTTCAGCAAAAGCACTCAACAATGGCAAGCTTGGAGACACCATCAAAGTTCAACGAAGTGATGGCAAAAGGATAAAAGTGATAGTTACTGGTAAAAAT
>JAMORZ010000017.1 GCA_027063295.1 Sulfurimonas sp. | reverse complement strand
AGAAAAAGCACTCACTTACTCTCTTGAGGCACACAAGTCTCAGTTTAGAAAGAGTGGTGAGCCCTATATAATCCATCCAATTCTTGTTGCCTCTATTGTTGCCTCTATTACAGATGATGAATCTATGGCTATTGCAGCCTTACTTCATGATGTTGTTGAGGATACTGAAACAACGATAGAAGATATAGAGTCCCTTTTTGGTAAAGATGTTGCACATCTTGTAGAAGGTTTAACAAAAATAGACATGATTAGAGATAGTGAACTTCTCCCTTCTACTTCAAATGACCGCTTGGTTGCTTCAGCATTAACATTTCGTAAGATGCTTTTAGCAAGTATAGAAGATGTTCGAGTTTTAGTTGTAAAACTATGTGATAGACTACATAATATGCTTACACTAGAAGCTCTAGCTGAGCATAAGCAGATGCGGATAGCTGAGGAAACTTTGGTTGTGTATGCTCCTATAGCACATCGTCTAGGTATCTCTTTTTTAAAAAATATCTTAGAAGATCTAAGTTTTGGGTATCTTTTTAAAGAAGAAAAACATCATATAGATAATTATCTTGATACAAACTACCATGCTATTGAGTTAAAACTCAATGATTTTAAAGAGGCTATCTCAAAACTTTTAGTACAAAATGGCTTTTGTGAAGATGAGTACGAGATACTTTCTCGAGTCAAACACCGCTACTCTATCTACTTAAAGATGCAGAGAAAGGGTGTAAGTATAGATGAAGTACTTGATCTTTTAGCTGTAAGAATTATCGCAAAAGATCCTGTAAAGTGTTACAATATTTTAGGACTTATTCATTTACATTTTCGTCCCTTAGCCTCACGTTTTAAAGATTATATAGCAGTGGCAAAAGATAATGGATATCAAACTATTCATACGAGTGTCTTTTATAATACTGCTATATTTGAAGTTCAAATACGGACAGTAGATATGCATAAGACGGCAGAACTTGGTGTTGCTGCTCATTGGAAGTATAAGAGTGGTGGCAACAATATTAAGCTTGATTGGTTAGATAACTTACAGTATCAAGATGAATCTGTGGAAGATTTTTATGCACTTGTAAAAAATGATCTTTATAGTGAAGATATATCTGTTTTCTCTCCAACTGGGGATGCATTTACCCTTCCTCGTGGTGCAGTGGCTTTAGACTTTGCATATGCTGTACATAGTGAGGTTGGAAATAAAGCTATATCTACACTGGTAAATAAGACAAAATCATCACTTCTTACAGAGTTAAATAATGGCGATATTGTTAAAATTATTACGGCAGATGAACTGATAACTCGCTGTTCTTGGATAGATGCCGTAAAAACAAGTCGTGCACAGACAAACATGAAACTTAATTGTAATGCAAGACTTAGAGAGACAAATGAAAAAATTGCTATCTCTCTTGTTGCTACAGCGATGGGGCTTAATAACCATAGAGTAGAAGAGTGGTTTAGTAAAAATCATTGTGAAAGTATTCCTTCTATTGCTCTTGATGTAGAGCATTTTAAGCATGTGATACACAGATATATTGCAGAAATATCTCAAAATAGTCGTTTTAGAGGTTTTATATCTCGCCATAGATTCAAACTCAAAGCAACGCAGATAGCAGGTTTAGACATTCTTGCGGCATCGAGTGTGAACGATGTGGTTTTTGATTACTGTTGTCATCCAAAGTCTGGTGATGAAGTGATGGGATTTTTAGAAAAAAATAGAGTAAATGTGCATCATAAAATGTGTAAGGTAGCAGCGAAAAAACTTGCTGATGAAACACCTATGGTATTTGTCGCTTGGGCACATCAAAAACGTTATAGGTATAAGCTTATAGCCTCTCTTCATAATGAAAAAGGTGCTTTAGCAGAGTTCTTAACCTTTTTAGTAAAACTCAACATTGATATTAGTTCTATAGAACTTGGAAAAGAGAGTGAAGATTATACGAAGTTTTGTGAGCTTGGTTTTGAAACAAAAGAAGCTGATGTTAATAGACTACGTGCTAAAATAGATAAAAAAATAAAAGTCATCCATCTTGTTCGTTCAGATGATGCATATAAAAACTAGAGTGATTGGAGAAAAAAGTACAATGATAGAAGAAGCACTACGAGAGATTCAAAGAGGAACTGCAGAAGTAATTGATATAGAGAGAGTAGAAAAGCTTTTAAAAGCATACTTTGAAGAGGGAAAAAACTATACAGTAAAAGCTGGATTTGACCCTACTGCACCAGACTTACATTTAGGTCATACGGTACTCTTACAAAAATTAGCAACTTTTCAAAAGTATGGTGGTCGAGTACAGTTTCTAATAGGTTCTTTTACTGCTATGATAGGGGATCCAACTGGAAAAAGTGCTACTCGTAAAGTTCTTACAAAAGATGATATTATTAAAAATATCGAGTCTTACACTTCACAAGCCTTTAAGATTCTTGATAAAGAGAAGACAGACATTGTTTATAATAATGAGTGGTTGGATGCACTCGGTTCTGCTGGGATGTTACAACTTGCTTCAAACCTCACAGTTGCTCGTATGTTAGAGCGTGATGACTTCTCTAAACGATATGCTTCACAAACGCCAATAGCAGTAAGTGAATTTATGTACCCACTTCTTCAAGGCTATGATAGTGTTCATTTAGCTTCAGATATTGAGATAGGTGGAACAGATCAGAAGTTCAACCTTCTGATGGGTCGCCAACTTCAAAAATCTTATGAGATTAAAAAGCAACAAGCTGTTTTAATGATGCCTATATTAGAAGGTCTTGATGGTGTCCAAAAAATGAGCAAATCTTTAGGAAACTACATTGGGGTAACAGATACACCAAATGATATGTTTGGAAAAGTTTTAAGTATCTCTGATGATTTAATGTGGCGTTTTTATGAGCTTTTGAGTACAAAAACTTTAGATGAAATTGCGCAACTTAGAAGTGCGGTAGAAGATGGTTCTTTACATCCAAAAAAAGTGAAAGAAGAACTTGCACTTGAAATAACTGCACGTTTTCACTCCCAAGAGGCAGCTAAAATGGCAAAAGATGAATTTGACAAAGTTCATTCAAAAAGCCAAATTCCAACAGATATTCCCGAGTTTGAGTGCGAGGGTGATGTTTGGATAGCAAAAGCATTGCTAGATTGTAACATTGAGCCATCAACTTCTCAAGCTAGAAGAGATATTAAGCAAGGTGGCGTTAAAATAAATCAAGAAAAAGTGATAGATGAAAAACTACAACTTA
>JAMORZ010000016.1 GCA_027063295.1 Sulfurimonas sp. | reverse complement strand
GCATCCATGAAGCAAATGGGGTGATCTCAACCCCTGCTATCTCCTCAACTGCCATCGCATAGCCTGTCATGGAGTTGATATTATCCATAAAACAGAGTCTCTCCACTGAGACAATCGCAGCTAGAAAATCTTTTTGTGTTACAAGGTGTTCAAGAGCTCTCCACACATAACCGATATCGGGATCCACAGAGATGATATCTTCCCCATCACAATGCACTCTCAAACGGATAGGTCCACTCGCTGGGTGTGTTGGACCCCAGTTGAGTATGGTCTCAGAAGACTCACTATCTAAATCTACTTCATTGCCCTCTTGTTCTGCTTTAAACGCATCTACGATTGATTGTATATTTTGAGCAGTATGTCTCTCGTGTGCTAACCAATCAAAATCTTTTCTAAAAGGAAATACACCCGCATAATCTTCACTCTTGATAATATCTCGTAAATCTGTATGGTGCAAAAACTCCACTCCAAACATAGAGTATGCCTCTCTCTCATGCCACTCAGCACTCGCAAATAGTGGAGTGAGGGATTCTATCTTACACGCCTCTATCTCACGAGGCAGATCCACTTTGAGCCATAAGTTGCGTTTAGTGTCCAAATCTTCAAAGAAGTAGTTTATCTCCATTATGCCATCATCTAAAAAGTCTGTCGGTGAGACTGTAGAGAGTGAGCGAAGCCCCTCTTTTTTAAGCTCTTTGGCAATACTTAAGAGATCATCTTTTGAGGAGAGTTTTGCTTTTATCCAACCCTTTTTATACTCCTCTACATATTCACAATCAAACTTCTCTACGAGAGCTTTTACATAATCCATCTAAAACTCCATCTCTTTCCAGAATCCACCCTGTGAAGCTGCACTTGGAATACCCTCTTTAATCTTGCGTTTGACCTCTTCTAGTCCTTCTATGATAGCCTCAGGTTTTGGAGGGCATCCAGCGATGAAGACATCAGCAGGAAGAATCTCAGTAGGGTTTTTTATCACAGAAAGTGAGTCGTTGTATGGTCCACCATCAAATGAGCATGCCCCAAGGGCAACAATATACTTAGGCTCTGGCATCTGCGCATAGGTTCGCATCAAAGCTGGAAGTATCTTTTTACTTACAAGCCCTGTTATCATCAGCACATCAGCTTGGCGTGGTGTAGGTGTTGGCAGGTAACCATAACGCTCCCAGTCGTAGCGTGGCCCCATAGCTGCTGCCATCTCAAGTGAGCAGCATCCCGTACAGAAGTGTGCCATCCAGAGTGATTCACTCTTGGCATAATCAAAAAAGTCTAGTATCTTAAGCATTTTCTTTATCCTTTTGAAGCTCTCTAGTAGCAAGAGCAATGGCAAATGCCATAACAAGAGCAAACACACTCGCCATAATCGAGGAGTGTTTATCTGCTCCATAAACAAACAGAGCAAAAAAAAGCCCCGTCATATCTGCAACAACAAACATAATCGCATAGACAAAAAAACCAAAGTTTGCTTTTTTTGGAGTTGAAGCAGAAGCTGGAAGCCCACACTCAAAGTGCTCATTTTTAATACCACTTGGAGCATAAGGTGCGAGTGCCACCCCTACAAAATAGAGTAAAAAGACACCAACTACAACAGCTAAGGCATAGAGTAAAAAAGTTTCTATCATACTTTAATTTCCTTATATTATAAATCTAAATTTTAATCATAATCTTTACCTATTATAGCACAATTCAACTGATGGGAGTGGTGGTTAAACGAATTTTTGTCAGAGAGTTTGAAGAAAAGCTTGATGCGAGAAAAAGGTCTGAGAGATTCAGACCTTTAAAACTATTTTACCTCTTGAATATATGGTGGTTTCCACGCACCATTAAGAGCACTTGCTTTTGGAGCATAGAGTCTCATAGTGATTCCAAGATTTCCTTTTGCTGGGCTTGGAAGCCAGTTTGACTCTTTATTTTTTCCAGGATATGTTGCATATAGATAGTAAGTGAACCATCTTTGTTATATTTGAGTTCATCTCTATCACCAATGGCAAAATGTTTAAGTTTATTATCTACCTGAAAGCCATCTTCATCATACATAGTGATCGACCAAAATGCATCTACTGGTGGGATTTGTTCTAAGATCTATGAGGTTGACAGATAATAGACTTGCTTGGTTCTTTGTTAATAAAAATATTGCTAAATGAGGTTATTTAGTCAGTGCCAAAAATTAATTGTATTTAAATATTTAGTCTCTTTATGTTAAAATGCTAGAAAAAAGGGATTTCTTGTTATGAACGAAACAATACTTTACACACTAATTCACACGATACATATCTATTCTGTTTTTATTTATGGTGGATTTTTATTTGTAGATAATCTTTTTATGGCAAAAATGACACAAACACTCTCTGATGATGAGTATAAAAAAGCTCGTGAAGCGATTATGATGCATGTTAGAAAGGTAGTACCTTATGCACTAATGGTTGCTGTTGCTAGTGGGATTTTTATGTTTATAAATATCTTTGGAGAGATTGCGCCAGAGGGAATGAGCCAGTTTCAAATCATATTGAGTATCAAAGCAACTCTAGGATTATGGCTTGGTTTTCGTGGTATCAACCAAAAACTCTTTGGTATCAACCCATGGCTCTTTAAAAGTCACCTTTTCCCATTTGTTCTTGTGATTATTATCATTTTTCTATCTCAGATGATGTGGGTGTAACCTACTCCCACTCATCATACTTACTGTGAGCATGTTTGTCTTTTTTGTATCTTCTTGCGTTTTTACTTTTATCAAGTTGATTTGAACTATGTAAAATATCATCTTTGATAGCTTCTATATCCTCTTGAGAATCTTTGTAGGCTATCATTTTTTTAACAAGCTTTTGCAGATCTTGCAACTCCCCTTTGTAAAGTGCTATCTCATCAACTCTATTGAGAAGTTTTAAACTGTTATCTATCTTTTTAGTATATCCTGCATGAGAAAGTTCTGGAGTATTGTTAAAATAAGAGATAATACTTTTATGAAATCTCTCAAGTGCTCTAATGTAACGAAGTCTCGTTGCATTCTCTATCGCTTTTTTTGATGCTGCCATTATGAACCTATTATTTTTTTATTGATACAATTATACACTTTATTTTTGGAGAAACTTTTGAAAAAAATCTTTTTAGTACTACTTCTTCTTGGCAGCACACTTTTTGCAGATGTAAAAAATGAATACCCTTCTCAGCAACTTCTTAAAAGTGATATCCCTATTATTGATATTCGTACCGCTGCTGAGTGG
>JAMORZ010000015.1 GCA_027063295.1 Sulfurimonas sp. | reverse complement strand
CATTGTGCCGCAACATTGAGTTTTCCACCATTAAACCATTTGACAAACGGTGCATTTGACTCATCAAGTACATCCTCAAAAGGCTCTATCCATTCTATATTCTCTTTGGCAAATCTACCCCAAAAACCCTCATAATCCTCCAAAGCCTCCTCTTGAAGTGCTTTGTACTCACACATATTTTTTATTCTTGCGTTTTTTGCAAACTCTTTATTTGGTTGAAAAACTTGTTTCTCTGACATCTTATATGTCCTTGTTTTTAGATTAATTGCGAAAATTATATCTCAGTAAAATTTATCTTTCCTTGAAAACTTTTCTTGCTTTTTTTTTAAAGCTTGATTCAGTTAAACATTGTTTCCATTATTTGTCTATAATTGCAAAAAAACAAATAAAGGGTCAAAATGTTTGGAAGAACACAACTTAAAGACTATAACATCTCAGCAGAGGAATCGCTCAAGCAACAATGGGCTAAAATAGAAACAGACAAAGGGACTATCTGGGTAAAACTTTTTCCAGATGAAGCACCAAATACAGTAGCAAACTTCGCACACCTTGCAAATACTGGTTTTTATGATGGACTTAACTTTCACCGTGTTATCCCAGGTTTTATGGCTCAGGGTGGTTGTCCTGATGGTACTGGTATGGGTGGTCCTGATTGGGCAATCAAGTGTGAGACAGACTCTAACACTTCTGTGCATCGCCCAGGTACACTCTCTATGGCTCATGCTGGACCAAATACAGGTGGTAGCCAGTTCTTTATCTGTTTTGTAGACTGTCCACACCTTGATGGTGTTCATACTGTTTTTGGTGCGATTGAAGAGGATGATGAGGAGAGCTTTAAAGTACTTCAACAGATTCAAGGACAAGATGGAATCAACTCTATCAAAGTTGTAGAGTCAAGAGACTAATTTTTAATAAGGCGATACTATCTTAGTTCACATCTGCTGCTCCGTTGATAGCCATTTTTTCTTAGAAAAACTTCAACAAGATTTTCCACACGAAAAACTTAGAGGTTTTTTCTATGATCCCAACATCCACCCCTACTCTGAGTATAAACTGCGTTTACTTGATGTCAAACGCAGTTGTGAGAAACTTGGCATTGAACTTTTAGAGGGTGAATATGATTACGAATCGTGGCTAAAAGCAGTTCGTGGACTTGAAAATGAGCCAGAAAAAGGGGCTCGATGTGAGGTGTGTTTTGATAAACGTTTTCTCATTTCAGCCCAAAAAGCACTTGAACTTGGTGAGAGCAAAATCACCACAACCCTCCTTGTAAGCCCACTCAAATCACAAGAGCAACTCAAACGTATAGGTGATGATTTTTATGCCAAGCACGGTGTAAAGTTTGTTAGTGTTGATTATCGCTCAGGTGGTGGCACACAAGATCAAAGCCGAGTGACAAAGGAGCAGCAACTCTATCGTCAAGACTACTGCGGGTGTATCTATGGCTTGAGTATCCAAAGAGCATCTCAAGAGAAGCTACTCGATGAGCTTTTCTCTCCCATCTCAGGTGCAATGCTTCCAGCTTCTATAGAGGAAAGAATTGCTCTATACACAAAGCGCAATGAACTTGAAGTACAAAATATAGACTATAAAATAACAAAGCATAAGTTTTTAAACTACCGCATCTTCTCTTGCAACCTTACAGAGGGAAAAAATATAGAGATTGCTGCCCATCCACTGAGCTACTCAACACTCCCACGAAAAAAAGCTCAAGGTCGCATAGAGTTTACACAAAAACATCTCGCACACCTCAACAGAGATGAAGTAAAATTTCTCACTTTGCAAAGCTACAATGAACTCACAAAAAGCAACTATGCAACCATATTAGAGCTTATCTACAACCCACTCTCTTTTGAGCAAGAGCTCCAACTTCGCCAACTTCTTCTTGAGTCCCACTACGATCTCACACCAATTATCGTTGTTGAAAAACTAAGTGATAAAAAGCTCACACTCCAACTCGATGCAACAGTATATGAGGACACAAAAGAAAAGCTAATCATTCTCTAATAGTTTTTTTGGTAAAATGCCTAAAAATTTTATGCAAGGCTACAACTCATGACTATGGATGTAATGGAAATTCAAGAGATAATCCCACACAGGTTCCCATTTTTACTACTTGATCGTGTAACAGAGATTACACCAAATGAAAGTTTGACTGGTTATAAAAATGTCACTATCGGTGATCAAGTGTTCCAAGGACACTTTCCAGGACATCCTATCTACCCGGGTGTTATGATTTTAGAGGGTATGGCACAAGCTGGTGGTATCTTGGCATTTAAAAGCATGGATATGACAAAAGAGGAAGCAGCGAACAAGGTTGTTTATTTTATGAGTATTGATAAAGCAAAATTTCGTGCTCCTGTAAAACCAGGTGACAAACTCGAGTATCAAATCTCAGTTATCAAACACAAAGGTGCTATCTGGATGCTCGATGGTAAAGCTTATGTTGATGGAAATCTTGTTTCTCAAGCAGAGCTCAAAGCAATGGTAGTAGATAAGTAATATGTCGAAAATATCTCCACTTGCTATCATTGAAGATGGTGCAGTTATTGGTAAAGATGTTGAGATTGGTGCATATTGCCATATCTCTTCAGAAGCTGTGATTGGTGATGGCACTACTATCGCTCAAGGCGCTTGTATCTATGGCAAAACAACCATTGGCAAAAACAATGCGATTTTTTCCCATGCAGTGATTGGTTCTATCCCACAAGATTTGAAGTTTAACGGTGAAGATGTTGAGCTCATTATTGGTGATAACAACACCATCCGTGAGTTTACACTTTTTAATCCTGGTACAAAAGGTGGTGGTGCAAAAACTATCATCGGCAATCACAACCTTTTTATGGGCTATGTTCATATTGGTCATGATGTTATCATCGGTAACCACTGTATTTTGGCAAATGCAGCAACGCTTGCAGGGCATGTTGAGATGGGTGATTATGTAGTTATTGGTGGTATGACACCTGTGCATCAATTTGTCCATATTGGAGACTATGCCATGGTTGCAGGGGCGAGTGCACTTGCTCAAGATGTTCCACCATTTTGTATGGCAGAAGGGAACCGTGCAACACTTAGAGGGCTTAACCTTACTGGACTTCGTCGCCATTTAGAACGTGAAGATATCAACACACTTAAATCTGCATACAGAGATCTTTTTGAATCTGGAAAAGCACTCAAAGAGAGTGCTGGTGAACTTTTAGAATCAACAAAAAACCACTATGTTACAGATCTTTGTAACTTCGTGATAAAAACAAAACGTGGTATTCCATTTGAGAGGAAAAATATATGATACACAGACATTGTAGTTTTTGTGATGCAACTGAGAGCGAAAAAAACCCTCTTATCGCTGGAAATGGTGTTTACATTTGTAAAAATTGTGTTATCTCAGCATATAAGATTATGTTTGGAGATCAAAAAGAGGCTGCAAAAGAACAAAGCCCAGAACTTTTAGATGCAGTTGAAAAACTTATGACTCCAAAAGAGTTAGACAATTTTTTAGGTGATTACATCATTGGTCAAGAGCGTGCAAGAAAACTTCTCTCTGTTGCGGTGTATAACCACTATAAACGTATCTTCAAACTTCATAGTGTTGAAGATGATGATACTGAGATTGCAAAATCGAATGTACTTCTCATAGGACCAACAGGAAGCGGTAAAACACTGATGGCACAAACTATTGCCAGAGTTTTAAATGTTCCTATAGCTATTGCAGATGCAACAAGTCTTACAGAGGCTGGTTATGTAGGTGAAGATGTTGAAAATATCCTGACAAAACTCATACAAGCTGCTGATGGTGATGTAAAACGTGCTGAAAAAGGGATTGTTTTCATCGATGAGATGGACAAAGTTTCTCGCATGAGTGAAAACCGTTCTATCACTCGTGATGTAAGTGGTGAGGGCGTACAACAAGCACTTCTAAAGATTGTAGAGGGTGCAGATGTCAACATCCCACCAAAAGGTGGAAGAAAACATCCAAATCAAGAGTTCACATCAATCAATACAACAAACATTCTTTTTATTTGTGGTGGTGCTTTTGATGGGCTCGAAGATATTCTCAAACGCAAACAAGGCAAAAATGTTTTAGGTTTTGGGCACGATAAAAAAACGGTTGATGAACAAAAACCTACATACGATATGGTTGAGCCAGATGACTTGGTTTCGTATGGTCTCATCCCTGAGCTTGTTGGTCGTCTTCCTATCATCGCATCTCTTAGTGAGATTAGTGAAGATGATATGGTTCGTATCTTAACTGAGCCAAAAAACTCTTTGGTTAAGCAGTATAAGAAACTTTTTGCTATTGATGATGTTGAACTAAATTTTGAAGAGGAAGCTCTTCGAGCTATAGCAGCAAAATCTATTGAGAGAAAAACAGGTGCTCGTGGACTGCGTGCAATTTTAGAAGAGACTATGATCGATATCATGTATGAACTTCCAGAGTATGCAGGGTATGAAGTTCTTATCACAAAAGAGGTAATAGAAAATGGTGAGACACCCGTTTATATCAAAAAAACAACACAAAAAACAGCATAAAGGTTAAGGATGATTTTTAACAAAATAGTAGGTTTATTTTCGAACGACTTATCTATCGATTTAGGAACAGCAAATACGATTGTTATTGCAAAAGGTCGTGGAATTATCATTAATGAACCATCAGTTGTTGCCGTCAAAACTGAAAAATACGGTCAACAACGTGTTTTAGCAGTTGGACATGAAGCAAAAGAGATGGTAGGTAAAACTCCAGGAAATATCAAGGCTATTCGTCCTATGCGTGATGGTGTTATTGCTGATTTTGATATGACAGAAAAGATGATTCGTAAGTTTATCGAAAAAGCACACGGAAGAAGTTCTCTTATCTCTCCACGTATCATCATCTGTGTACCTTATGGACTCACTCAAGTTGAACGTAAAGCAGTACGTGAGTCAGCTCTCTCTGCTGGTGCACGTGAGGTTTTTCTTATTGAAGAGCCTATGGCAGCAGCTATTGGTGCTGGTGTTGATATCCGTGAACCACAAGGGCACTTGGTGGTAGATATTGGTGGTGGTACTACTGAGATTGGTGTTGTATCACTTGGTGGTTTGGTACTTTCTAAATCTATCCGTACAGCTGGTGATAAGATTGATCTTGGGATCGTAAACTACATCCGTAAAAAGTACAACCTTTTAGTAGGTGAAAGAGTTGCTGAAGAGATCAAGATCAGTATTGGTACAGCAGTAACACTTGATGAAGAACTCTCAATGATCATCAATGGTCGTGATCAGGTTGAAGGACTTCTTAGCTCAGTTGAGCTTACAAGTGAAGATGCACGTGAAGCGATGCGTGAACCACTCAAAGAGATAGCAGAAGCTCTTCGTGATGTACTAGAGCAGATGCCACCTGACTTGGCAGGAGATATTGTAAATCATGGTATTATCCTCACAGGTGGGGGAGCGCTCATTCGTCAACTTGACAAATACCTCTCAGATATTGTTAAGATCCCTGTTTTTGTAGCAGATGAACCACTTCTTGCAGTTGCACGTGGTACTGGTCGTGCTTTAGAAGAGATAGATCTGCTTCAAGAACTTTTTGAGAATGAATAAACAGCTTTTTAGTTTTTTTACTATTCTTATTGCACTCCTTGTGAGTGCACTCTACTTCAACACACCACTTCAAGCACCCCTTATCTCTGCTCTAAACAATATAAAAATCAAATACCACAATACAATTCTTCTTGTAGAAAATAGCTTTGAAAAACATTTTTTTCAAGCTCAAGAGATTGATAACTTAAAAGAGCAATTGCAACATTACGAAAACAACCATCTTGTGATGCAACAGTTAGCTTCAGAGATCAATGACCTCTATAGAGCAAATAATTCAACATTTACCCTTAGACCAAATGTCGAACTTATTCGTACTATCTCTTATGAAAGGTTTGGAAACCTTAATCGTATTTGGCTTGATATTCCAGACTATAACAGTTCTAAAATCTATGGATTGGTATACAAAGAGCTTGTTGCAGGTATTGTAATTAATGAAAACAATCGCCCTTTAGGCTTATTAAATCACGATATTAAAAGTTCTTATGCTGTATATATTGGAAAAGAGAAAGCTCCTGGGATTGTTCATGGAAACAATGATGCTCATCTTGTTGTCAAATTTATTCCTGCATGGTTTAATGTTCATAAAGGTGATGAAGTTATTACCTCTGGTCTTGACAATATTTTTTTTAAAGGTCTCAAAGTTGGAAAAGTTATCTCAGTGACAAAAGCTCAAGGGTATCAAAATGCAATTATTGAACCTTACTACAAACCAAATGAACCAAACTATTTTTATATTATAAGGAGTGTTAGATGAGATTTATAGCACTTTTATTATTCGCTACAATCCTTTTGAGTGACCAGCATATTATTATCGAAAAGAAACAAAAACTTACTCTTGGACTAGGTGCATACATACAAACACAACCCTACAAAGGCACTGATGCTTTACTCCTTTCATCACCTGTTGTGTTTTTTGACAATGGGTTATTTTATATCCGTTGGTCACGTGCAGGAATCTATTTTTATGGAGACAACTCTAGTGATATAATTTGGGCATTTTCTTTAACTATACAGCCTAGAACCTATGGATACAAAGCATCTGACTCCTCTTACTTACACAATATGCAAGAGAGAGAAAATACTTTTGAAGGTGGGATTGCTTTTAGTATTGCAAAAGGTGATTTATATCTTGAAACAATGGCTCTAACTGATATTTTACACCGTTCAGAAGCATGGCTAATCAAAAGTGAAATGGGAGACAAGTACGAATTTGGGAAATTGCTCATCTATCCGAGTTTAATTATCTCCTACCAATCAGATGAGTTCATGGACTATTACTACGGTATTTTGGAGACAGAAGAAGATCTCTCTATTGGAAGGAATGCTTATCGTGCTTCTGCTGGTTTTCAAATCGGAGCACAAACATATGTAAAATACCCTTTTAATGATAAATTTTCCACCTTGATAAATCTTAGAATTGACAGACTACCTTCTAGTGCTATCGACTCACCAATTATCGAGAAAAACTATATATTCTCAGGCTTAGCTTCACTCATTTATACTTTTGAGTATTAAAACTCATCAAATTTTAAGTGCCTTTTAGCTATAATCTCTAAATTTTTCAGAGATTATTTTAAAAGGTAAAAAATGCCAAAACGCACCGACATTCACACTATTTTACTTATTGGTTCAGGTCCGATTGTTATTGGTCAAGCTTGTGAGTTTGACTATTCAGGAACACAAGCTGTAAAAACACTCAAAGAGCTTGGATACCGTGTAGTTCTTATCAACTCAAATCCAGCAACTATTATGACAGACCCTGAGTTTGCTGATAGAACATACATAGAGCCTATCAAAGAAGATGTAATTGCGCGTATCATTAAAGAGGAAAATGTAGATGCAGTTCTTCCAACAATGGGTGGACAAACTGCACTTAATGTTGCAATGAGTATGCATGAAAAAGGGATGTTAGAGGGTGTAGAGTTTTTAGGTGCAAACCCTGAAGCTATCAACAAAGGTGAAGATAGACATCTCTTTAATGAAGCGATGATTAAAATTGGAATGGACCTTCCAAAAAGTAAAAATGCCTACAGTGTTGAAGAGGCTATCGAAGTTGCCAAAGAGATAGGTTTTCCTGTTATTAGCCGTGCTTCATTTACACTTGCCGGTGGTGGTAGTGGAGTTGCTTACAATATGGAAGAGTTTAAAAAACTCGCAGCTGAGGGTATCTCTGCTTCACCGATCAATGAAATTGAGATTATGGAGTCTATGCTTGGTTGGAAAGAGTATGAGATGGAAGTTATTCGTGATAAAGCAGATAACTGTATCATCGTGTGTTCTATTGAAAACTTTGACCCTATGGGTGTACATACGGGTGATTCTATCACTGTTGCACCTGCACTCACTCTTACGGACAAAGAGTATCAACGTATGCGTGATGCATCTTTTGCAATTTTACGTGAGATTGGTGTAGATACAGGTGGAAGTAATGTTCAGTTCTCCATCGATCCAAAAACAGGTCGTATGATTGTTATTGAGATGAATCCACGTGTAAGTCGTTCATCTGCACTTGCTTCAAAAGCCACAGGATACCCTATCGCAAAAGTAGCAACACTTTTAGCAGTTGGTTATACACTCGATGAGATTACAAACGACATTACAGGAACTCCTGCATCATTTGAACCTGTTATCGACTATGTAGTAACAAAGATTCCACGTTTTACATTTGAGAAGTTCCCAGAAGCTATCAATACACTCTCAACATCTATGAAATCTGTTGGTGAGGTTATGGCAATAGGTCGTACTTTTAAAGAGTCAGTACAAAAAGCACTTTGCTCGCTTGAGACTGGTCTTTGTGGTTTTGATGAGATAGATGCTGATGATGATTTTGTTCGTCATGAGATTCGCCGTCCAAATGCAGATAGAATCCTCTATGTAGCAGAGGGTTTCCGACGTGGTATGAGTGTTGAGGAGATGTTTGACACTTGTCAGATTGATCCATGGTTTCTCTACCAGCTCGAAGAGCTTTTAGCAACTGAAAAAGAGATCACAGATAAGATCCTTTTTGATGCAGAGTTTATGAGAAAAGTAAAGTCTGATGGTTTTTCAGATAAACGCATCGCTCAGCTTATTGCTAAAAATGCAAACTATGAGATCAGTGAAACAGAAGTTTATGATGCAAGAAAAAAACTTGGTGTTGAGCTTGAGTTTAACGAAGTAGATACTTGTGCTGCTGAGTTTGAAGCACTTACACCTTATCTCTACTCAACAACAAATGTAACAAAGCTTCCAAATGTGACAAAACGCCATAGCGATAAGAAAAAAGTGCTTATCTTAGGTGGTGGACCAAACCGTATCGGTCAGGGGATCGAATTTGATTACTGTTGTGTACATGCTGCGTTTGCTCTTAAAGAGATGGATATTGAGACTATCATGTACAACTGTAACCCTGAAACAGTTTCTACTGACTATGACACCTCTGATGTACTTTATTTCGAGCCTATCGACTTTGAGCATGTTCGTGAAGTGATAGAGAATGAAAACCCAGATGGTATCATCGTTCACTTTGGTGGACAAACACCACTTAAACTCGCTGATGGTCTTACAAAGATCGGTGCGAAAATAGCAGGTACACCTTCAGCTGTAATCGATCTTGCAGAGGATAGAGAGCAGTTTAGTGACTTTGTAAACCGTCATGGTCTTAAGCAACCTGCAAACGGTCTTGCAACCAAAAAAGAAGATGCTGCACCAATCGCTGCAAAACTTGGTTATCCTGTACTTGTTCGCCCATCATTTGTTCTTGGTGGTCGCGGTATGAAGATCGTTTACTCTGAAGAGGAGCTTAACCAGTATATGGAACTTGCTATCTCTGTAAGTAATGAAGCACCTGTACTTATTGACAAGTTCTTAGACCAGGCAATTGAGCTTGATGTTGATTGTATCTCTGATGGAAAAGAGGTTTACATCGGTTCTGTTATGCAGCATATCGAAGAAGCAGGTATCCACTCAGGAGATTCTGCTTGTTCACTTCCACCAGTTAATCTTACTCAAGAGATGATAGACAAAGTTGAAGCACAAACAAAAACGATTGCTCTTGGACTTCAAGTAGTTGGTCTTATGAATGTTCAGTATGCTATCTATCAAGATGAGATCTATCTTATCGAGGTAAATCCACGTGCAAGTCGTACTGTACCGTTTGTTTCAAAAGCAACAGGTCTTCCACTTGCAAAAGTAGCAACTCGTGTAATGATGGGAGAGCCTCTTGTTGATGCACTTGCATACTATGACAAATATGATATTGTAGAAGAAGTCAATGGTCTTCGCCGTCCAAGTCTTAAAGGGCATGTAAGTGTTAAAGAAGCAGTTTTCCCGTTCCATAAACTCTATGGAGCTGACCTTGTTCTTAGCCCTGAGATGAAATCAACTGGTGAAGTTATGGGGATTAGTTCAAACTTCGGTGTATCTTTTGCAAAAGCACAAATCTCTGCTGGAAACAAAATCCCAACAGGTGGTACATGTTTCTTAAGCTTTGTAGATGCAGACAAAGAGCATGCTCCAGAGATAGCTCGTGGACTTATTAAACACGGTTTCAAACTTGTAGCAACAAAAGGAACACAAGAGGTTCTTGCAAACGCAGGACTTGAGTGCGAAAGAGTTCTGAAGATCTCAGAGGGTCGTCCAAATATTGAAGATAGTATGAAAAACGATGAGATCGCTATGGCTATCAATACCTCTGACAATAACACAAGTAAAAAAGATGCTGTTGTAATCCGTCAAGAGGTGCTTAAACGCAACATCCCTTACTTTACAACGCTTAGTGCTGCACGTGCAACAATCTTAGCACTAGATGAGAAAAAAGATGACAACTGGTCAAGTGCTATTGCACTTCAGGATTTCCTAGTAAAATAATGGTTATCTTAACCCAAACCGACACTACTGTCGGTTTTCTCTCACAAAATCAAGAGAAACTAACTCACATCAAGTCTCGCCCTTCGACAAAACCTTTTATTAGAGTTTATAAAGATTTTACATCTTTAGATAAACGTGTTCCAAGATCCAAACGCAGACTTATCCGTCACTCTAAAAAAACTACTTTTATTGTGAATGAAGTTGCATTTCGTATTGCAAAACCAAAACTTCATGCAACACTTCTTGAAAATACTTCATGGTTTTACTCCACATCAGCAAATGAGTCTTCAAAAAGCTATGAACGAACTTTTTGTGAATCAAAAACTGATATAATCATAGAAGATAAAAATGGTCTCTATGAAGAAAATGCCTCGAAACTACTAAAAATAAATAAGAAAAAAATAAGGAGATTAAGATGAGTAAAATAATTCAAGCCCTCTTAGCTGGTAGCTTATTTACTTTTATTTGTGATTTTTTTCTTTTTTTGGGTATCAAACTCCATTATATCGATGCTTACAATATCGAAGTTTATTACAACATTTTATTTGCAGACAATCAAAACTTTATCATCTACACAATCCTTAGCTTCTTTTTTGGCTATGTCATTATCTATATTAATCACAAAATAAGTATACCTCTCACCCTTGTATTTGCACTTTTTACACTTTCAGCCCTAATACCTATTGTTGGACATGCAATCGGAGAGAGTTTATTGATGCAAAAAAATGTACAATTACATGATCAGCACCATACTTATGTTGGTGATATCTACTATAATGGCAGAAAAACAATCACTTTTTATGACAATGAGATAAAAAAAGTTATAATTCTACAAAAAAACAAACTCAAGGAATATCAGTAATGAAACATATCAGATCACTAACCAATGGTGTTGCACTTGGCAGTGCAGGAGTTTTAATGATGAGTGCACTCTCAGGTTGTTCCCAACAAACACAACAAGAAGCTCAAAATAAATTTTTAGTGATTGAGCAACAACCCAATGGAAAATATGTTGTAGTTGAAGAGATGCCAACAGAGGGTCCAAGTCGTGCTATCATTCGTGAAAAAGATGAATATGGCAATATAACTGAACGTTTTATGAATGAAGATGAGATGAAAGCACTTGCAGAGCAGGAGTACCAAAGAGTACAAGCTGGAACAAGTGAGACACTCCAAGAGGGTGCTGGAAGTGCTGGTATGGGACTAGCAGGAACAATACTCGCTGTTGCAGCAGGAAGTTTGCTTGGAAATATGATAGGAAATGCACTGATGAATAACAAAAGTTTTGCAAAAAATTCAGCTGCAACCAATAGAAGTGCATATTCACGATCAAAAGCAGCAAAATCAAAAGCAAAAACATCCAAGAAAAAAAGTTTCTTTGGAAACAGTTCAAAATCCTCAAGTCGTTCTAGCGGATTTTTTGGAGGTTAAAAATGGTAACACTACAAAATCTTACACCACTTGATGATACACAACTCGAAGAGCTTGGATTTACTTGGCATACAGATGTAGATGGAAGTAAATATGTGAGCAACCAACTAGTAGAAGTAACTCAAGAGGAAGCTGAAGCTTACTATGAAGCGGCAAACACTCTCTATGATATGTATGTAGAAGCTGCAGAATATGTGATGGAGAATGATCTTTTTTTTGAACTTGGCATCCCTTTCAATCTTATAGATATGATCAAAAAATCTTGGGAGAACGATGTTCATTGGCATATCTATGGTCGTTTTGATTTTGCAGGTGGCATAGATGGTAAACCTATTAAGCTTATAGAGTTTAATGCCGATACACCAACGGCACTTTTTGAAACTGCACTACTTCAATGGGCACTGCTCAAGCATAATAATTTAGATGAAAATCAACAGTTCAATAATGTATATGATGCTATTAGTGAAAACTTTAAACGTCTTATAACTCTCTTTGATGACACATCCACTTTTGATGAAAGATATGAAGGGTGGAAAATTTTATTCTCCTCTATCTCAAATAATGACGAAGAGGAAGTCACTGTCAAACTTTTACAACAAATGGCAGATGATGCAGGTTTTGTTACAGAATTTGAATTTTTAGAAAATACACATTTTGATGATGAAGGGATTTATGATGCAGAGGAAAACCCTTATGAGTACTGGTTTAAACTTTTTCCATGGGAAGATTTAGCATCAGATGAGCCAGAGCTTACTACTATACTAAACAGTATCATGCAAAATCAAAAAGCTATCATTTTAAACCCTGCGTACACACTGCTCTTTCAATCAAAAGGGATGATGAAGATTCTTTGTGATCTTTTTCCAGATTCACCATACCTTCTTCATACCTCATTTGAACCACTTCAAAATGTAAAACAGGTTGAAAAATCTATTTTTGGTAGAGAAGGAGCAAATACAGCTATCATAGCAGCTGACAATCAACTCATCACCAAAACAGATGGTCCTTACGATAACCATAAAAAAATCTATCAAGAGTATGTGGATATGCCAAAAGATGTTCACGGAGAAAAATACCAAGCAGGTGTCTTTTTCGCTTACGAAGCATGTGGATTGAGCTTTAGAAAAGGTGGAGAGATCATGGACAATATAAGTAAATTTGTAGGGCATACCATCGTATAAGCCCTACTCCTCATCCATCTCACTTAGTACCATTTTTCTATATGCTTCATCTTTAGCAACCATTCCTGCTTCATAGAGAAACTGACTTGCTACAAAGTTTTGTTTTTTTATCTTGTCATACCTTGCATAACTAAGGTAGAGTATATCTTTAGCACGTGTAACTGCAACATAAAAAAGTCGTCTCTCCTCATCAAGGCTTCCACCTCGCTGCATCAGTTTTCTGTTTGGAAAGCGCCCATCCATAAGATCGACCACATACACCTCTTTATACTCCAACCCCTTACTTGCATGTACACTCAAGAGGTTTACCCCCTCCCCTTGTGTAAGGTCAGATGAGCCAAGTATCATTGCATTTAAAAATCTTTCATGATCAGAGTAAGGGCGTGAGAGCTCCTCTAAGAGCATCATCTTGCGTTTGATCCGTGTGTGTGCTTCTGTTTTTTGTTTCTCATCGATACTGCCATCTTTGAGTGTCGCTCTTTTGGTACACAACACATCTTCGATGTAAGCAAAAAACGGTGAAGCTGCTATCTTTCTGACTATTGTTTTTGGTTGTTTGATACCCTTGAGATCTCTGTAAAGCAGATAAAAGTTGTGTAAAAATGTCGCACTCTCTTTGGTAAGTTTTGGGTGTTTGAGGATTGGGTTTTTCATAAACTTCGCTTCAAATCCAAGCTTTGCATACTTACCAACACTTCCAAGCTCTATAAAGTCATCAAAAAGTCCAAGCTGTGTGTTGAGTTTACGTTTCTCAAAAGGGTTTTTCATCGACTCATCAGGAGCATAGAGCCCATAAAAAAGCTTTGAGTGCCCAAGTGCTTTGAGTGCTATGTAGAGCTCTTTTGCTACAGCACTTCCTATCCCTCTTGCAAACTCAAAAATATGGATAAACGCCATCATGTCAGATTCATTAATAAGGAGTGTGTAAAGATCAAGCACAGCTTTTACTTCACGAGCATCAAAGAAGCTTGTTCCCCCCTTGCGTTTACAAGCAATGCCAAGCTCACGAAGCCCTACTTCTATCCCATCTGCTGAGGAGTTGTTACGAAAGATAACAGCTATCTCCTCTCTAGGAGTAGCACTATCACGAATCATCGCTGCTATGGCATGGTACTGGTCAAACAACTCATCAAACGCAATAAGTTTTGGAGCTTGAGCATCGAAGTTGCGTGTGACTTCAAGTTGTTTTGGGTAGATTCTCTCGTTGTGTTCTATCACCTTTGTCGCAAGTGAGAGGATAGGTTTACTTGAACGGTAGTTTTTTGTCAGGGTATGCACTTTTGCACTTGGATATTTTTTTGTAAAAGAGCCAATGATGTTGATATCTGCTCCATTAAACGCATAGATAGACTGATCATAATCCCCCACACAAAAGAGTGATGGCGGATCCATAGCATCTATGAGTGTACCTTGTAGTGCATTTGTATCTTGGTACTCATCTACCAGCACCTCTTTGTAACCAAGATCTTGCGTTTGACACATCTCTCTAAAGTGTAGAAGCAGATCGTTAAAGTTTAAAAAACCATACTCAGCTTTGAGCTTTTCAAACTCATCAACCACATCAGCATAGATAAGTGCAAACACTTCATGCTCTTCGTAGTTCTCTACTACCCATGATTCAAAATCCTGAGTCAGTTCTGTGTTTTGGTAAAAAGAGTACAGGTCATATAGATAGTTGCCTCCATAAGGTTGCACTTCAGCTTCTATATGCATAAAGCTACGTTTTTCATATACAGAACGAAAAAGTGTTTTAAGTTCACGTTGCTGTTTGAGCACCACTTTTCTGTCTCGCTTTTTAAGCCATCTGTAACTCACGGCATGAAAAGTTCCTGCATCTATCTTACCTGCGACATCTTTACCAAAATACTCAGCCACACGAGCTACCATTTCAGCTGCTGCTTTGTTGGTAAAAGTAAGCAGCAAAATCTCCTGAGGTGCTACACCTTTACCAAGCAGATGTGCAATACGACCTACAATAGTAGAGGTTTTTCCTGTTCCGGCTGAAGCGATAATAAGGTTTTGAGCATCATTTGAAGTTGCTGCTGCATATTGTTCTGCGTTTAGACGTGATAATGGCATTGCAACTCCTTGGCTCAAAAATAAAGAGTGAGATTATACCTTGAAATATTTAAATTATTATTGGAAAAAATGTCACTAAAATGTCAGTTTTAAAAGAATTTATGATAAAATGATGAAATCCACATTATTAAGAGAGTTTCTATGTCTGAGGATAAAATTTTACAAATAATTACAAATGAAGCAAAATCAACTATTGATTCTATGCATGTTGTAACTCCAAGTGTTTATGCTTCTATTTTTTCCCAATTTGCCACAGAACATAATACTGAAGTTGAACAAGAAAATGAACTTGCCACGGATATTTTAAAACAACAGTGTGCTGTACTTACCTCTATGCAACTACAAACTGTAAAAAGTGCAAATCAACTAAGTTTTAATACAAATAAAGCAATAACAGCAATTCAAGCTAAAGATGAATCAACACTTAATGAAGTTTTAGAAGAAACACAAAAACTTCGTGCAGAACTTGAGAAACTTAAAGAGGCTGTCTATAAAGATGAGTTAACACATGTGTATAATCGTAAATGGCTTCATGACACTTATCTTCAAGAAGAGAGTGAGCAGTTTAAAGAGAATGGTACACTTGCAATAATTGATTTAAACCATTTTAAAATTGTAAATGATACTCATGGACATATTATTGGAGATAAAGTTCTTATTTTTATCGCAAATCAATTGAAACTTACAAAACAACATGTGATACGTTACGGCGGTGATGAATTTATTATCATGTTTCCAAGTTCTATAACTTCAGCAAAAGCCAAAAAAATTCTTGTAGATCTTAGAGAAAATGTTATTACAAAAAAACTCAAGGCTCACGATACAATGTTTATTACAAGCTTTTCTATCGGGGTAACACCTTATTCTCAAGGAGACTTGCTTGGAGATGTGATCCATAGAGCTGATCAATCGATGTATGAAGATAAACAAGAGATTAAAAAACGTATCAAAGGAATCGAAGTATAAGCTATACCTCACTTCCTTTTAGATATAATCGCGCAATTTTAACACTTCACTCTAACTAAGGCGATTATACAATGTCAGATAAATACAATCCACAAGAAACAGAAAACAGATACTACAAACTTTGGGAAGAACGCGGTTACTTTGAGATAGATGCAAACAAAGAGATTCAAGAAGAGGGAAAAACCTTCTCTATCATGATGCCACCACCAAATGTAACAGGTCGTCTGCATATTGGTCATGCACTCACTTTTACACTTCAAGATATCATCACACGTTATAAACGTATGGATGGGTACAAAACTCTATGGCAACCCGGTACTGACCATGCGGGGATCGCAACGCAAAATGTTGTTGAGAAACAGATACTAGCTGAAGGGACAACAAAAGAGGAGATTGGTCGTGAAGCATTTTTAGAGCGTGCTTGGAAGTGGAAAGAGGAGTCTGCTGGGATCATGACTTCTCAACTTCGCCATATGGGTGTTTCTCCTGCATGGAAACGTGAGCGTTTTACGATGGATGAAGGACTTCAAAAAGCAGTAAAAGAGGCTTTTGTAAAACTTTACAACGATGGACTTATAGTACGTGGAAACTATATGGTAAACTGGTGTACACATGATGGTGCACTCTCAGATATCGAAGTGGAACATGAAGATACAGATGGAAAATTTTACCATATCACATACCCTTTTGCAGATGGCAGTGGGAGTGTAGAGGTAGCTACAACTCGTCCTGAGACATATTTTGGTGATACTGCAGTTATGGTTCACCCTGATGATGAGCGTTACAAAGATATTATCGGTAAAGAGATAAAACTTCCACTCTTGGAGCGAACAGTAAAAATCATCGCTGATGAGCATGTAGATATGGAGTTTGGAACAGGTGTGGTAAAAGTAACGCCTGCACACGACACGAACGACTACGAAGTTGGAAAACGCCATAACTTAGAGTTTATCACTGTATTTGATGAAAAAGGTATCTTAAACTCCTATGCAGGTGAGTTTGCAGGGCTAGAGAGACTCGAAGCTCGTGAGACGATCGTAAAGCGTCTTGATGAGGAAGGTTTTATAGTAAAGATAGAAGATCACAAACATCAAGTGGGACACTGCTATAGATGTAAAAATGTTGTTGAGCCTTATATCTCAAAACAGTGGTTTGTAAAAGCTGATGTTGCTAAAAAATCTATAGAGAAAACAAACGCAGGAGAAGCAAAGTTTTTCCCACCACATTGGATTAACTCTTATAACTCTTGGATGGGGGAGTTGCGTGATTGGTGTATAAGTCGTCAGTTATGGTGGGGGCATCAGATCCCTGTATTTTACTGTGATGATTGTGGTCATGAGTATGCAACAACACAAGAGAGCCCTGAATCTTGTCCAAAATGTGCCTCTAAAAACCTTACACAAGATCCTGATGTGCTTGATACTTGGTTTAGTTCTGCTCTTTGGCCATTTTCAACTCTTGGTTGGGGGAATGGTGATGTAGAGATGGACAAACTCTTCAAATCTGAAGATATGAAAGATTTTTACCCAAATACTCTGCTTATCACAGGCTTTGACATCCTTTTCTTCTGGGTTGCTCGTATGATGATGATGGGGGAAAACTTTTTGGGTGAACTTCCATTTAACCATATCTATCTGCATGCACTTGTGCGTGATGAGCATGGGCAAAAGATGTCAAAATCAAAAGGGAATGTGATTGACCCACTCGATATGGTGGAGAAATACTCAGCTGATATCTTGCGTTTTACACTTGCTATCTCTGCTGCACAAGGGCGTGATATACGTATGAGTCAAGATAAACTTGAACTTAACCGTAACTTTACAAACAAACTCTACAATGCAGCAAAATATCTCCAGATGAATGTAGAAACATTCCCTGATTTAACGAGCTTTTGTGTAGAGAGTGATTTGGGGCGTTATATGATGAGTCGTTTAAATTTTGCTACCAAAGAGGTAAGAGAGTATCTTGATGAGTATAAGTTTAATGATGCCGCACTTACAATGTACCGCTTTTTATGGAACGAATTTTGTGACTGGGGGATAGAGCTAAGTAAAGCAGACAAAGGTGCCATAGTAGAACTTGGAGCTATCTTTAAAGAGGCTATGAAACTGCTTCACCCTTTTATGCCGTTTATCACAGAACACCTTTACCATCAACTTAGTGGAACAACACTTGAAGATGGTGATTCTATAATGATTAAAAAATACCCTTGGAAACTCAAACAACGTAAAGAAGAGGCAAAATTTGAGATCATTATGGATGCTATTGTATCG
>JAMORZ010000014.1 GCA_027063295.1 Sulfurimonas sp. | reverse complement strand
AAAGATGCTACTTCACTCATAGGTGTATGTGAAGTAGAACACTCACCACTCTGGAACAATACTTTAGATGAGAGTATGAGTATGGATAACTTTTTAGATGATAAGTACAACAACTCTCGAAGTCAAGATTTGCCAACCTACTACCGCATCAATGGAGCTTTTTATATGAGCAAAGTTGAGTCAGTTTTAAAAGAGGAGAGTTTTTTTGTAAAAAAGAATATCTATGCTTTTTTAATGTCGCAAGAGCACTCTGTTGACATAGATACAAAGCTAGATTTTATCATCGCTGAGGCAGTTTTAAAAGAGATGAGTTAAAACTACCAAATCTTTTCAAAATCAAATGCAATCTTTCCTTGTACACATTTTTCAAGTGAAAACTCTACCTTCTCATCGGTAGCATCACATACTTTTATATACTTTCCTTCATGGAGCTTATAAACCTTTGCTACCTGCTCCTTTGGATCAACAATGATGTAGTGTTCAACACCCTCTGCTTCATAGAGTTTGTACTTTAGATTTTTATCTTTTGTGGCAGTTGATTTTGAGAGAATTTCAAAGATGATATTTGGAGCTTTTGTGAGGTAGGCACTATTTCTTGGTGTGTGACAGATTACAAGATTGTCAGGCTGTACAACAGTATCTTCTGCTATCTTCCAATCAACAGGTAAAAGTGAACGACACTTTTCACACTCGCTCAAAAGTTCTTTGAGTTGCCATGCTATATTTGCACTAATACTTTGATGCTCTATCATTGGTGCAGGACTCATCGCATAAGCAACACCATAGATTATCTCCCACTCATCACTCCACAACTTATAATCTTCATATGTGTAGTATGGTAAATCTTCATCTCTTAGAGCACCCATCATCTACTCCTAACTCTTTTTAACCATTATAGCAAAAGTAGTTAAAAATCTTTGTAACTATCCGATATACAAAACATAAGGAACAAATCATGTCAGCACACCATATAGAAGAGAAAAAAGAAAAAGTAAACTACAACGCAAACGAGATAGTCTTTTCCAAAGAGTGGGAGAAGTATAGAGGAGAGGATTACTGGGAGTACAGAAAAAACTGGACAAAGTACCCAAATGAGCGAATAGTACCAGATTTTCCACTCAACATCGACATAGAAACAACAGACCTATGTAACCTCAAATGCCCAATGTGTGCAAGAACTATCAAAGATGCAGATAAAGAGAACCATATTGTTAAGAGTCGCTACATAGACAAAGAAGCATACATAGATATCATCGACCAATGTGTAGAGCATGGGGTGAAAGCTATCAAGTTACAGTATCTTGGTGAGCCTTTGATGCACAAAGATATAGTATTTCAAGTGGAGTATGCAAAGAAAAAGGGCATCATCGATGTTATGTTTAACACAAATGCAGTGCTTTTAACACCAGAACTTGGAGCAAAACTTCTTGAAGCGGGAATAGACAAAGTCTTTATCTCTTTTGATGCTGTAAACCCTAAGCTTTATATGCAACAACGTGTTGGAACCACTATGGGAAAAGTGATAGACAACATCTATGCGTTTATAGAGCAACGCAACAAGTTCTACCCACAAACACATATACGCCTCTCTATGGTGATGTATGATGATCCTATCTGGAAACGTCAGTTTGAAGCGATGAAAGTGATGTGGGATGGACTTGTAGACTCACTAGGATATGGCGTTTTTAATGAACGCAACCCAGATAAAAAACATGAGTATGAGAAAGTAGATGGTTTTGCATGTGAACAACTCTTTCAACGTATGTTTTTAAAATGTAATGGTAATGTAACAGTATGTTGTGTTGATGATGAAGATGAGTATGTAGTTGGAAATTGGAAAGAAGAACGTCTTATAGATATATGGAACTCTCCAAAATATAAAGCGATACGTGATGCTCATAAAAACAATAACTACTACGATATACCTATGTGTAGAAAGTGTTTTCTACCACCTCTTTATAAAGATACCTTTTGTGAAGATGGGCGATGTGTGAGTTAAAAATTTATCTTTTTGTATTATAATTTTAACAGCAAAGTATGGTGCTTTATGTATGTGTATCAAAATGTGTGGCATTAGATACCTTAAAACATAGCCCTATCGCTCTTTATTGAGTGGTAGGGCTTTCTTTTTACACTCCATATCATAAAACCTTTTTACACCTACCTCCTCTAGTGCAACACTTTTTAATACCTCTTTTATGCTTTTATCCGTTCCCTCTTTTTCATAAGGGTTTGAGATATTTTCTATGCTGAAGATAAACTCTTTTGAGAGTGCTTTTTGGAGTGTTTGGATAATGCTCTTTTTAGTAAGTGGTGTATGTAAAACACTCTTTGGTGCAACTCTTCCCTTTTGACGGTTGGCGATATTAACTGTTGGAGTTTGAAAACTTGGGACTTCTAAAATCCCACTAGAGGAGTTTCCTACAACGCAATCTACAACTTTTATAGCACTAAGGTAACGCACTAACCCCAAAGAGTCTATAAGCATAGTGTTAGGGTGTGATGCTACATACTCCTCTAAAGCCTTATTTATCGCATCTGCCCCCTCATCTATGTTTGACTTTGTAAAGATAATCCCTACATCTTTAAACTCCAAAAGAGCTTCAAGTAAAATCTTTACTTGCTCTTTTGAGGAGAGGGGTGAGAGTGTCTCTGGATGGTATGTTACTAAAAAATTGCGTTGCAAAAAGCGAAACCCTAAAGAGTGCTCTAGCTCCTCTTTGGAGAGTAGTTGTACTTTTTTTATATTTTCAACACCAAGTGCACCTACATTAAAAACTCTCTTTGGTTCCTCTCCCATCTGAATAATACGCTGTGCATACTCTTGTGTAGAGGCAAAATGAAGATGAGAGAGTTTGGTAATAGCATGACGAATAGCATCATCTATAGCCCCCTCGGTGAGCTCTCCACCATGAATATGTGCAAGTGGTATGCGAAGCATCATGGCACTGAGTGCCACACTGAGTATCTCAAACCTATCTCCAAGTATCACGACAATATCAGGGGAAAGTCGAGAGAGGGTATCTGTCATATCTTTTTGAAGTTGTGCCATCGCTAAAGAGTTCGCTTTTGCAGAGTTCCCCTCTAGGTGCATTGCTACCTTGGTAAATGTAGAGAAATCTTTTTCTATCTCCTTGCAGGTAAAGCCATGCGCTTGCATCAGATGTGAACCTGTTACAATAAGCTCTAAAGTGAGGGCATCATCATTTGAAATTTGGAGTAGAAGTGGATGAAGTATCCCATAATCTGCTCGTGTTGATGTGACAACAGCTATTTTTCGTTTTTGCATCACTATTTTGTAATCATATCTTGAAAAGTTTTTGATCTAAAACTAAAGTGGGTACTGATAAATTTCACTTCTTGATCTTGATCGAGCATATCACAGTTTGCATCTACAATGATAAAACCATTTGTTCTTGCTAAAGGGGTGATCATCCCTGGCGCAAAATGTTTTAGAGGTATAAAACAAGAGCCATCATAAGTTCCAGGTATAAGAGTTCTTCTTTTTGTTTTTGCTTGAAATGGTTCTTTTAGTTTTATAGAGAGTGGATTGATAAATTTTTCCTCTAAACCACTAAGAGCATAGATGATACTTTGTCCAAATAGTTCAAAGTTAAGAGCTGCAGCTAAAGGATTTCCAGGGAGATTGAGGATGCTGGTGTTGCCTATTTTACCAAATGTAGTAGGTTTTCCAGGTTTTATCTCCACTTTATCAAAAAGTATCTCATACCCAAATGAACCAAAAGCCTCTTTTGTAAAGTCAGCATCACCAACACTTACACCACCACTGGTAATGATAAGATCACACTCTAAAGCACTTTTGATATGCTCTTTAATATCTGCAAGAGTATCTTGAGCTGTACCGATAAACTCTACATCACATCCAAGCTCTTTTGCTCGTGCAAGAAGTGTAGGAGTATTTGTGTTGTAAAGTTGATACGATTTGACTTGTTCAAAGTGCATTTTAAGTTCGTTGCCAGATGCAAAAAGAGCAACTCTTGGTTTTTTGTACACTTTTACATGGCTTATCCCTTGAGAAGCTAAAAGTGTGATTTTGTGTGCATCAAGTTTTTCCCCTTTATGAAGTAACTTTGTATCTGCTTTGATATCTTCACCTGCAAATCTTATATGTTTTGACATTGTAAGGTTGTCTGGTAAAATAATCTCACCATCAACAACTGTTACATCCTCAATAGGCACAACACATTGTGTTCCTTGAGGAATTTTCGCTCCAGTCATAATCTTGATGGCATTACCATGATGGAGTTCTCCATCAAAGTTATCCCCTGCAAAGATTGTATGACAAACTTTAACATTTTTGAGACTATCTGAGATCTTAACAGCATATCCATCCATGGCAGAGTTATCGTATGGGGGTAGATTGTGTGTTGCTATAATCTCTTGAGCTAAAATTAAGCCAAGAGCATCCTCAATAGGTAAAATTTGTATAGATTTTTGTTGTGTGTTTGTATAGATAAGTTCTAATGCTTTTTCGATTGAGACGACCATTTTGTGCTACCCCTTTGTTTCGTTAAGATATTTTACTATAATTTCGCTATGAATGAAATGTATAGTATGGGTTTATCCCTGCACAGTATAGGTGCAATTGGTATTTTAGCGGTGATTGTTCTCAATCTTTTTTTACTTATCAGTACAAAAGAGCTTGGAAAATATAAACGAATGATGAGTGTAGTGCTGATCCCTTTGAGTGAAAGTATGCTTGGGTTTGTGATCTTTACAGGTATTGTGATGATGGCAGCTAAACATCTTGATTTTACACTTGAAAACATAGCAATGATAGCAATATCTTTAGTTTACATAGTGTTAGAAGTTAAAAGATTAAAAGCTCTTAAATATCTAAATGCTTCTAAAGAAAAAGCATTTGATGCTTATAAGCCGTATGCTCGTACCATCTTGCAGGTACAATTTCTTATGGTGATACTTATCTCAATTTGGATGTGGGTTATATGATATACATTTTTGATCAAAATGCTGGTGATGAACAGCTTTCTATCAAAGGTGAAAATTTTAAGTACTTGGTAAAAGTTCGTCGTCATCAGGTTGGTGATGAGCTTGCATTTAGAACACAAGAAGAACCAACAACTCTACATAAGTACAAGGTTATATCAATAGAGCCTCGAGTTTTGCATTTAGAACTTTTAGAATCCTCTCAAACATCGGCAGTGCCACAAAAAAAACTACATCTTGCATGGTGTGTGATCGATGCAAAGTCTGTTGAAAAAACACTTCCCTTTTTATGTGAACTAGGGGTGTATCGTATCTCATTTGTTTTTTGTCAACGTAGTCAAAAGAACTTTAAAGTAGATTTTAAGAGGCTTGAGAGAATTGTTGAAGCTTCGATGCAGCAAAGTGGAAGAGATTTTTTTATGGAGTTTGATACTTATAAAGATGTTGAGAGCTTTATAAAAGAGTATCCAGATACAGTTGTTTTTGACTTTTCCAACGAGGTTTTTTCCTCTACAGATGAGGTTGAGAGAGTGTTAATAGGATGTGAGGGTGGTTTTTCAGTAGAGGAAAAAGAGTTTCTTCAAACACAACGAGTGTTGCGTTTAGATACTCCAATGGTGCTGCGCTCTGAGACAGCTGCTGTAGCAGTTGCATCAAAAATTTTACTATGAGTTAGGATTTTAAGGATTTTTTAGATATAATCCACTTTCTAAAAATCCGCCCCCATACGGATTTAAAAAATATATAGCCCTACGTACTACGACGTGGAGCAAAAGGCAAAGCAATGAAAAAAGATTTACACCCAGAGTTAGTAACTTGTACAGTAACTTGTGCATGTGGTAACAGTTTTGAGACAAAATCTCAAAAAGATACAATGAGAATCGATATCTGTAACGAATGTCACCCATTTTTCACAGGTGAAGAGCGTATGGTAGATACTGCTGGACGTATCGAGAAATTTAACGCACGTTACAACAGAAAATAAACCTTTCATGTTAAGCCTTGTTCCAACTCCCATTGGAAACATTGGCGATATTTCACTCAGAGCTATTGAAGCTCTCAGTGAAGCTGACATACTCCTTTGTGAAGATACTCGAGTCACAAAAAAACTTATCCACATCCTAAAAGAGCGTTACAATACAACTTTTAAAGAGAATCAAGAGTTTATCTCCTTGCACTCCCATAACGAACAAGCTTTTCTTGAAAAACTAGAGAGATCTTTTTTTGAACAAAATGTTGTTTATGTAAGTGATGCAGGTATGCCAGGTGTGAGTGATCCTGGACAAGTGCTTGTGGATTATTGTTTAAAAAACTCCATAGAGTACGATGTACTTCCTGGAGCAAATGCAGTGTTGAGTGCGTTCGTGGCAAGTGGCTTTGTAGAGACAAAAATGCTCTTTTTAGGCTTTTTAGATCATAAAGGAAAGTCACGTGAACAAGGGCTAAATGATGCACTTTATAGTGGATATATAACTGTGTTATATGAATCTCCCCATCGTATAGAAAAACTTCTCAAAGAGATAGATATGCTTGAGCCTGAACGTGAGATCTTTTTGGCAAAAGAGCTGACAAAAAAATACCAAACGTATTTTCGTGGAAAAGCTAGTGATGCACTTCGCTCTTTGAACTTTAAAGGGGAGTGGGTTGTTGTTATAAAAGCAGCTTCTGTGAAAAATAGTTCAGCCATAAGTGAGAAGGATATTCTTGCTCTAGATCTTGCAAAAAAAACACAGGCAAAACTTATCGCAAAAATCACAGGTGAAAACACAAAAGCTTGCTATCAAAGGTTACTTGGGCTATAATATCTGCATTTAAATCTCAAAGCGAGGGTTGTGATATGTCTGATATTTATAAAGATGACCAGAGTGAAGAGTGGTATTTCTCGCGTGATAGCTATGTCTTGAGTGAGACTGATGATAAGGGTATCATTTTGTATGCAAACGATATTTTTTGCAGATTGGCAGGGTATACTTTAGAGGAACTTATTGGCGAACCACACAATATTGTGCGTCATCCAGATATGCCTCGTATTGCCTTTAAAGGGCTTTGGGATGATATACAAACAAAAGGTTTTTGGAGAGGAACTGTAAAGAACCTCAGAAAAGATAGAGGGTATTACTGGGTAGATGCAACTGCACTACGTAAGGTACATCTTGATGGACGTGTTACTTATCTATCGATCAGAAGAGTGCCAGATCGTGCAGCTGTAGAAGCTTGTATCCCACTCTACGCAGAACTAAAGGCACAAGAGTAGTAATGTTAATTTATGCAAAACAACCAGTTTATTACATCATAAACAAATATCCACAAAAGATCAAAACACTTTATCTCGCAAAAGAGATAGAGAAAAAAGAGTATTCCCGTCTAATGAAGATGGGTTTTGAGATCAAGCGTATTCCAAATGAAGCTGCACAGAAAATGTGCAAAAATGGTTCCCATCAAGGTTTTTTAGCTGAGATAGAGGAGTATCATCTCCAACCTTACGATTTTTTCTTTGAAAAAAAGTTTGTACTAGTACTAGCTGGGCTTACCGATGTGGGTAATATTGGTGCAATAGTCAGAAGTGCCTATGCACTTGGTGTTGATGCTATTATTGCTTGTGGTGTTAAAAAACTCCCTTTAGATACAATAATGAGAACTAGTACGGGAGCACTTTATGATACCCCTTTTGCTATCGAGCATAATATTCATGATGTTTTAAATGATCTAAAAATGTCTGGATTTGTCAGTTATGGTGCAGATATGGGTGGTCGTGATATTCGTGAAGTTTTCATAGAGAAAAAGAGAGTTTTAGTTCTTGGAAACGAGGGTGAAGGACTAAGCTCTCGTGTTGTCTCCAAACTTGACAATGTGGTAAGTATTGAGATGAAACATCAGTTTGATTCACTCAATGTAAGTGTTGCTGCTGGGATTTTGATGGATAGGATGAGAGGATGAGTGAGTCTGTAGATAGGCTAAAAAGTATTGGTGCACAAAAAATTTATGAAGATACACATATAGCTTTAAAACATGTTCATAGTGTATTGGATGAGAGTTTTGATGGGCTTGCTAAAGTTCAGTTTATAGGTTTTATCTCAATTTTAGAAAGGGAGTATCATCTTGATCTTAGTGAGTTAAAAGAGAGAGGCCTTGCCCATTTTCAAGAACAAAATCAAGATGAAGTTGATGAATCAGGTGTTTTTGTAACACCCAAGCGCTCTAAGAACCTCACACCTTTGTATGTTGGAGCAGCTCTTGTTTTGATTGTGATTGTGGCTTTGTTTAATTTTTTACAAACAGATGAGATCCCAAAAACAGTGCAAAATAATGAGATTATTCAGCAAGCTCAAAAAAGTATCGAAAAAACTGTTGTACCAAAAAATCAGCAAGTTGAGTTGAATACAACACTTCAACAAAAGCAAAATGCTAAACAAGAAGAGAAACAGCAAGTATCTCAAGTGCTAGAGACTAGAGTGGTTAAGATTATCCCCAAAAATAGACTTTGGATAGGTTATATTGATTATGAATCAAAGAAAAAAAAGCAACTCGTCACATCTACTCCTTTAGAGTTGGATGGTTCAAAAGAGTGGTTGCTCTCACTAGGACATGGTAATATTATTGTTGAGATAGGTGATGAAAAACAAGAGCTCAATAAAGCACAAAGTGTTCGTTTTCACTATAAAGATGGAATATTAGAACCGTTAAGTATTGCAGAATTTAAAAAACTTAACAAAGGTCGTTTATGGTAACAAGGTTACTGTTTGTTTTTTTACTTGTAACATCATCTTTGTTTGCAGAGGATTCTCTCTCTCAAGAGGATGTCAATAGTAGCGTTTCTGTTGAAAATCTTTTAGATGAGAAGATAAAAAGTTTTTTGGGTGATGCAGTTTATAGTGAAAATAAAGATTTTATCCATATTGTTTTTGATCCAGCAGAAGAGTATTTTGTTCAAGAGCGTATTGATGTTGTTCATGTGATAAAAACCCTCAAAGAGAATGGTCTTTTAAAACTCTTTTTTGAAAAACCTCAAACGATCACACTCCATTTTAAAACCAATGGATCACCTCTGTTTTTTGTAAAACTTATGGGAGATGCTCTGAGAAATATAGGTTACTATAGGTATGTAACGATTGCATCATCAAGAACATCATCAGAGTTTTCTTGGAGCATCAATCTTACATCGGAGTATATTACAGATCCAATAGTGTTGCAAAATGAACTTAATAAAATTGGATGTAAGATTGTAGATATTTCGCGGGATGCTCAAAAAGAGTGGAGTTATACCGTCGATATGGGGCATGGATTTTTAAATATAGAGTCTCTACAAGATACTCAAGAGATACATCTAAAACGTTCACTCTATGCTCACTGGCTTAATGTTTCTAATGTGAATCGATTGAAGATTTCGAGTTCACGTCGTAATAATTGGTACCCTTATATTGCATATTACGACAGCTCTTTACATCTCCTAAAGGTGATAAAAGAGGATCATAAGAGAAGAAATATAGAGTTAGAGATACCAAAAAATGCTAAATATATAAAAATTTCTGATCTCTATACACTCAAAAATGTGAAAGATTCTTTAGTACTTTACCCTTCAGAGGAGAGGTGAGTTTAGCTCTATTAGCTTATTCTAAACATTTTTAGCTAAAATGTCACCAATAAATTTAGAGGGCTAAATATGTTTGATGAGATAAGATTTAACAGAGTTGAGAGGCTGCCAAAGTATGTTTTTGCTGAGGTAAATGACATAAAGATGGCAGAGCGTCGTGCAGGAAAAGATGTTATAGACTTTTCTATGGGAAATCCAGATGGTGATACACCTGAGCATATCCGTGAAAAACTTGTTGAATCAGCCCAAAAAACAAAAACACATGGTTACTCTACTTCTAAAGGGATCCCAAAACTTCTTCAAGCGATAGCAGATTGGTATGAGCGTCGTTATGATTGTAAGCTCGACCCTGAGACAGAATGTGTCGCAACAATGGGTTCTAAAGAGGGGTATGCTCACCTTACTTATGCGATCATCAACCCTGGTGATGTTGCTGTTGTTCCAGATCCAACTTACCCTATCCATGAGTATGCATTTATTTTAGCTGGTGGAAATGTTGTAAAGTTTGGTATCGAATTTGACGAGCATTACAGAGTTGATGAAGATAAATTTTTTGAGAACCTAAATCGTGTGTTTATGGAGAGTTCTCCAAAGCCAAAGTATGTGCTTGTAAACTTTCCACACAATCCATCAACAGCAACAGTAACTCCTGAGTTTTATGAGCGTCTTGTTGCAATGGCAAAAGAGAAACGTTTTTATGTTATCTCTGATATCGCTTATGGTGATATCACTTTTGATGGGTATAAAACACCATCAATCATGCAGGTAGAGGGTGCAAAAGATGTGGCAGTTGAGTCCTTTACTCTTTCAAAAAGCTATAACATGGCAGGTTGGCGTGTTGGTTTCTTTGTTGGGAACAAGAAACTTATAGGAGCACTCCAAAAGATAAAATCGTGGCTTGATTATGGGATGTTTACTCCTATTCAGGTGGCTGCAACAGTAGCACTCAATGGTGATCAACAATGTGTAGCAGATATTACGGAGAAATATAACCACCGTCAAGAGGTACTCATAGAAGCATTTGCTCGTGCAGGTTGGCATATCAAGAAAAATGAAGCGAGTATGTTTAGCTGGGCAAAGATCCCTGAGTGTGCGGCACATCTAGGTTCACTAGAGTTTTCTAAACGGCTTTTAACTGAAGCTGGTGTAGCAGTAGCTCCAGGGATAGGGTTTGGTGAGTATGGTGAGGGGTATGTGCGTATTGCGCTTATTGAAAATGACAATCGCATCCGTCAAGCTGCACGTAATATCAAAGAGTTTTTAAAACAGTTTGACTGCAATAAAGAGAGTAAATAATGGTTAAAGTTGGAATTATCGGTGTAGGAACTGTTGGGGCGAGTGTTGCAAACATACTCAAAGAAAACGCAGATGTGATCTCTGCTCGTGCTGGTGTTGATATTGTCGCAAAGAGTGGAGTGGTAAAAAACCTCTCAAAAGATCGTGGAGTAGATATCACACTTACTGATAATGTAGATGATATTTTAAACGATGATGAGATCGAAATTGTCGTAGAGCTTATGGGTGGAGTAGAGGAGCCTTTTGAAGTAGTAAAACGTGCACTTGAATCTGGCAAAGCTGTAGTTACTGCAAACAAAGCACTTTTAGCTTACCATCGCTATGAGCTTCAAGATATCGCAGGGACAAAAGCATTTGAGTATGAAGCGAGTGTTGCTGGTGGGATTCCTATCATCAATGCACTTCGTGATGGACTCTCGGCAAACCACATTGAGTCGATTATGGGGATCATGAATGGTACTTGTAACTACATGATGACAAAGATGAGTGATGAGGGTGTAAGTTATGACGCTATCCTCAAAGAGGCTCAAGAGCTTGGTTATGCTGAAGCTGATCCAACTTTTGATGTTGGTGGATTTGATGCTGCTCACAAACTTCTCATCTTAGCATCTATCGCTTATGGAATCGATGCAAAACCTGAAGATATTCTCATTGAGGGGATAGATAAAGTAAGAAGTGAAGATATTGCGTTTGCAAAAGAGTTTGGATATGCTATCAAACTCTTAGGGATTGCAAAAAAAGATGGCAATGAAGTAGAACTTCGTGTTCATGCTTGTCTGATTAAAAAAGAGGAGATGATTGCTAAGATTGATGGTGTGATGAATGCAATCAGTGTTGTGGGTGACAAAGTGGGTGAGACACTCTATTATGGTCCTGGCGCTGGTGGAGATGCAACAGCTTCAGCTGTAGTTGCAAATATTATCGATATCGCAAGAAGTGGAAAATCTACTCCAATGTTAGGGTTTAACCGTCCAATGGAGGGAAGTCAACTCACACTCAAACCAACAGCAAACATAGAGTCTAAATACTACCTGCGTGTTAATGTTTCAGACAAAGCTGGCGTTTTAGCAAAACTTACAAAAATCTTTGAAGCGCACGCTATCTCCATAGAGACAATGTTACAACGCCCAAGTGAAAACTCTTCGGCAAATCTTCTTATCTCTACACATATAGCTCGCGAGAGTGATATCCAAGCGATGATGAGTGAGCTTGAAGCACTTGACTTTGTAAACGCAACACCTGTGATGATCAGGATTGTATAGTTTTTAATGAAGATCCTTATTACTGGAGCAAGTAGTGGTCTTGGTGCCGAACTTGCTCGTCAGTATGCCTCTACCCAAAACCATCTTGTCCTTCTTGCCAGAAGGGAAGATAAGCTTTACTCCTTAAGAAAAGAACTTTTTGAAAAATGTCAAGATATAGATATTATTGTTGCTGATGTGACAGATTTTAAAGCTACTCAGCAGAAACTACAAAAGATAGAGAATCTTGATATGGTTATACTTAATGCTGGCATCGCTTTAGGGCAAAGTTATGATACAACACCAATAGATGAGTTTGTAAAACTCTACAATGTAAATCTCCTCGCAAATCATGCAATACTAGAGGTGTTACTCCCTAAATTTGAAAAGCATTCAAGTGCTACAATAGTATTTATCTCATCACTTGCATCACTTTTATCTATCCCAGGATCTGAAGTATATAGCTCTTCAAAAAGAGCTCTCAATGCTTATGCAGAGGGGTTATACTATAAGTACAGATCAAAAGGGATAGAAGTTTTTACAATCTTGCCAGGTTTTATAAAAAGTGAGCTTACGGATAAAAATGATTTTTATATGCCTTTTTTGATGAGTACACAAGAGGGTGTGGCAAAAATCAAAAAAGCGATAGAGAAAAAAAAGTATTTTTACCCTTTTCCACTAAGATTTTATCTACTTATTAAATTTATAAATTTTTTACCCAGATCTTTGAAAGAGAAAATCGTTTTTCAACTTTCCTAATTTATTTTTGTTTCCTTATTGTTTCAAATTTTATGTATAATCGCGTCAAATTTTGATCATAAGGAAAATCATGAAAAGAAGATTACCGTGGTGGCTTGGTGGCATTTTGATGGCACTTTTACTTTTATTTACTTTCTCAATTTTTGGGGCAAATAGACCACTTGGTGCATCTACCTATGTTCCTTATTATGCAGGGATTCTTTTTGGTATGGATCCAGAAGAGTATCCCTATCTTCAACATGTTCAAAAAGCTGGAGCCTGGGAAGGTGTGATGCTTTTGGGAAGCTTGGTTGGTGGTTTTTTCACAGCGGTATTTGTGACAAAAACTTTCCGTATCAGTGTACTTCCAACAGGGTGGAAAACATATAAAAACAACTCAGTAGCATCTCGTCTCATCTGGAGTTTTATCTCTGGTTTTTTACTCATTGTGGGAGCACGTTTAGCTGGTGGATGTACATCGGGACATTTCCTCTCAGGGATGAGTCAAACTGCGTTTAGTTCTATGATATTTGGCGGTGTAGTTTTAGTCTCGCTTGTCGTTACTGGAAAATTTTTCTATAATGAGGGGGAATCAAAATGAGTTTTAGTGAGTACATAAGTTCTGTAGTTGCAAGAACTTCTGAGATGTTTGAGATTGTACAGTCTCAAGAGCATGGTTCTTTGGTGATGGTTTTTATCATCGGTATCTTTTTTGGTGGAATTATCCAGTATGCTCGTGTTGACAAGTTTGAAAAAATCGCTGGTTTTGCAATGCTTAAAGATACTATTGTGCCAAAGATGCTCTTTTTGGCGATTGGTATCACAAGTATAGTTCTTTATTTTGAGATTAAGATGGGGTGGGCGAGTTATCATGTTAAGCCACTTATGCTCTCAGGACTTATCATTGGTGGGATCATCTTTGGCGTTGCTATGGCTATCATGGGAAAATGCCCAGGAACAGGGCCGATATCTATTGCAGAGGGTAGGATTGATGTACTTGTAGGTGCAATAGGTGGATTATTTGGTGGGTATGTATTTACTAAGTTTTATGATCCATTTTTCAAGCCACTTATGGGTGAGAGCTATGGTAAGGGAACATTAGAGAGTGTTGGTGGTGATTTTAGCTCGATCTTTGTACTTCTTTTTGGTATTGTTCTTATTGTTATCGCGATTAAGATTCCAAAGATGGAGCTTTTTGATGAAGCAGACTTAGAGAAACTTGATGATGCAGATAGACCAGATACAGATGCAGCTCAAAACCGTGAAGAGTTTAAGGTTATAAAATAGTCTATCCCTTTACATGATTTTTAAGAGAGAAAAGTGTAAACTCCATCAACTAAAAGTATGGGGTTTTTACTATGGAAAATATAACAACAATAGACAGTGTTTGTACATACTGTGGTGTGGGGTGTGACATCGCTGCTGATGTCGATACAAAAGAGAACAAGATAGTAAAAATCTTTGCACATCCCGATGGAGTGGTTTCTCAAGGAAAACTTTGTGTTAAAGGGAAATATGGGTTTGATTTTGTAGGCGATACAAACAGGCTTAAAACTCCCCGTATAAAAAAATCTTTTTTAGAGAAAAATCCTGCTATCAAAGAGGCTATTTTGTCCTCTTTGGTAGAGTTTGATGCAACTTGGTATGAGTGTGACTTAGATGCTGCAACAACAGCATGTAGTATGAAGCTCAAAGAGATCCAACAAAACCATGGTAGAAAAGCAGTTGCTTCGATAGGGGGAGCTAGAACCTCCTGTGAGAGCTCTTACTTGTTTCAAAAGTTCACCCGCCATACACTCAACTCTCCCCATGTTGATAACTGTGCCAGAGTATGCCACTCCCCATCACTCTCAGGGATGCGTGTAACCATCGGAGAGGGTGCAGCGACCAACCCATACAACGATATCTACAACTGTGAATTTATGATAGTGATAGGCTCAAACACAACCGAAGCACACCCAATCATTGCAAACCGTATGATAGATGTAGCACGTGAGCATGATAACCTGGCTGTGTTTGATGTGCGTGAGATAAAACTGCACCGTTTTGCCAAGTATAAGATGATACTCCCTCATGAAGCAAATCTTCTCACTCTCAATATGTTGGCGTATGTTATCATCGATGAAGAGCTTTATGATGAGAGCTTCATAGAGGATAGAACAGCAGGTTTTGCAGAGTTCAAAGAAAAAATCCTTAACGACCCTTATGCAAACCCAGACTTTTACAAAGATATGGAAGGGTATGAAGATTTAGCAAAAAACATCCGTAAAGTTGCCCGTGAGTATGCACTTAAAAAATCGATGATATTTTGGGGACTGGGAATCACTGAGCATCTTGATGGAAGCTATGCTGTTATGGCGATGGTACATCTTGCACTTATGACAGGTAACATTGGTAAAAGTGGAGCTGGTCTTATGCCACTTCGTGGGCAAAACAATGTACAAGGAACTTGTGATATGGGGATGCTTCCATACTACGACCCTGATTATCAGACACCAAAAGAGGTGGGGCTTATGACACCACAACTTGTAGATGAGATGCTAGAGGGCAGACTCAAAGCTGTGCTAAACATTGGTGAAGATATTACGCATATTCATCCAAACCTAAACAAAATAGATAAAGCTTTTGAGGAGCTGGAGCTTTTGTTTGTCCAAGAGCTTTTTATGACAGATGTGGCACAAAGAGCCGACATAGTTGTAGGGGTGAAATCTGCTTATGAGAAAACAGGTGTCTATGTAAACGCAATGCGTCGTCTGCATCTGAGCCAACCACTTGTAAAGTCTGACTTGCCAGATGACTGGGAAGTGTTGCAAATGCTTGATAACAAGATGGGTGGGGATTATAACTATGCATCTTCTAAAGAGGTGTGGCAAGAGGTGCAACGAGTTGCTTACAGACGTTTTAGCGGGGCTGATTATCATAGACTTGAAAAGCACAGAAAACGTGGTCTTCAGTGGCCTGTGCACACCGAAGATACACCGATACTTCATCAACTTGACTTTAGAACAGATGATGGACTAGGACATTTTCACTACCATCAGTACAAACTCAGAGGGATGGTGCAAGAGCTCAAAGTCAAGAAACTCACAGGCTACTACCTAAGTACAGGTCGCACACTCGCTCACTACAACAATGCAGCCCAAACAAAACGCAGCCAAAAACTCAATGATAGATACCCTGAAGATATCTTGCTTGTAAGTGAAGCAGATGCTGCTGCATTTGGAAGTGAGAAGGTGATACTCAAAAGTGAATATGGAGAGAGTACACCACTTACCATAAAAGTAACAGAGAAAGTGCAACCAAAAACACTCTTTGTCACTTTCCACCATGCCAAAAGTAAAATCAACGCCCTCTTTGGAGATGCAAGAGATGAAGTGATCCTCACTGCTGCGTTTAAGAGTGTGAAGGTTGAGGTGGTTTGTTGTTAGATAAGGAAATAGATGCAGCTAAGCGACCATCAAATAAAATTATTTCATCAAATAGCCAGAGAATTTGGTTTAATAATTAGAGAGCCCCATTGTAGTAAAAACAAACAATATTTTCAGATATATCCTGCAAAAGCACCTGCATCAGAAGGTGCAGCAGGAACTCATTATGAATTTGTTGTAAGAGGTGAGCATATTAACCTAGAAATGCATCTTGAAAAAAATACAAGAGATAAAAAAGTATTAAAAAATCATTTACGAAAAATCTATACAACACCAAATACAAAAGCTTTGTTTAGAGAAGAGGTTACTTATTTCAATGATGAGACAGTTAGAGAGAAATTTGCTCTTATTTATGAAAAATATGAAGATGAAATTAACAAGTTCTATGAATTTCATAATAATGAAATTTCATTAGTAGATCAATTAGCAGGAAAATATCAAAACACTATGATAGCAAGTATATCTTTAAACCAAATCCTCTTTGGCCCTCCAGGAACAGGAAAAACTTATAACACCATTAATCGAGCATTAGAAATTATTGATGGTGAAGTACCTAAAGATAGGGAAGACGCAAAGAAAAGATTTGAAGAGCTTAAAAACGCTGGACAGATAGAGTTTGTAACTTTTCATCAGAGTTATGGGTATGAGGAGTTTGTTGAGGGACTTAAAGCTAGTAGTGAGGATGGCAATATCTCTTATAGTGTTGAGGATGGGATATTTAAAAGTTTATCTAAAACTGCAATGAAGAGTTCAAATTTTGAAGAGGTGTATCATAAATTTATTGAAGACTTATCCGATGAAGAACTTATTTTATATACAGCATCACAACATAATAGGTTTAAAGTAAGTGTAAACTCAAATGGTAATCTCTCCCTTTTTACAGGAGAAAAACTACAGCAAAATGGTACTTTGACAAAAGAGAGAATAGGCAAATATATCTATAATGAAAATCCAGATGGCTATTGGCAGGGGTATTATAAAGCAGTAGTAAAACACTTAGAAATAGAGTATAGCTTAACAATAGAAGACAACAAAGAGAAAAATTACATCCTCATCATAGATGAGATCAATCGTGGCAATATCTCTAAAATCTTTGGAGAACTCATTACTCTCATAGAACCATCTAAACGACTAGGAAACCCTGAAGCCCTAGAGGTTCAACTTTCATACTCACATGAGAAGTTTGGAGTTCCAAAAAACCTCTACATCATAGGAACTATGAATACAGCTGACAGAAGTATAGCTCTGTTAGATACTGCACTTCGTCGCCGTTTTGAGTTTGTGGAGATGATGCCTGAGAGTAAGTTGCTAGATTTTAAAGTAGAGGGTGTAGATATAGCTCAACTTCTAGAGAAGATAAACGCAAGAGTTGAGTACCTCTACGATAGAGACCACACCATCGGTCATGCTTATTTTATGGAACTAAATTCTGCATCAAGTTTAGATGATTTAAACGCAGTAATGGGAAATAAAATTATCCCTCTACTTCAAGAGTATTTTTATGATGATTGGGAGAAGATTTTACTTGTGCTTGGGGATGGGTTTGTTGAAAATAAAACACTTAGCACTTCTGATATCTTTGGAAAAGATGCTGTAGTAGATGAATATGCTCAAGATGATAAAATTTTGTATAATATAAAAGATAATTTTACTAATGAGGCATATAAACAACTCATCAAAGGGGTAAGCAATGACAACATTGAATCTTAAAGTTGAAGATAATCTGGTAGATGTGATAAAAACAATGCTTGTAGGATTTGTACAAGATAAAATAAGTACTGTTAAAAAATTTGAAAAAAATCTAAACGAGAAATTTCAACTCCTAAAAAGTAACCCCTTGATGTGTAGAAAATCGTACTATTTTGAAGATGAATCATATAGAGATATTTAAGTGGCAGAACAAATAACCCTTAAAGAGTATGAATTTTTATACTATAAAGAGAGCTCTTTTAATGATAACAAAGCTCATAAGATTTCAAAGAGTAGTTTTTTGGAACTGGAGCAGTTTGTTTTAGCCCATGAAGAGAGTAGTAATTACCTCAAACTTAGCTCAAAGAAAAGATTTGGAAAAATTCTGCAAGCTCAAAACTATGTGG
>JAMORZ010000013.1 GCA_027063295.1 Sulfurimonas sp. | reverse complement strand
CATGAACAATCTCTAGGCGTTGAGGTGTCGCTTTGAGATTGTGCTCTCTGAGTGATGTAGTGTAGTGTTGCATCATTATAAGATAACAGTCGCCATTTTAGCGATAAGATCTTCGTTTCGGATTGGTTTCATGAGAAAACCATTTGCACCAAATTCAAGTGCTTCACCTTTTTTTGTTTCATCTGTAGTTAGAACAATAATTGGCAACTGTTTTAAGTTGTCATCAGCACGTACAACTTTAAGCATCTCTATACCACCCATAATAGGCATGATAATATCAAGAAGGATCAGATCAATATCACTACGAGCTTTGAGCTCTCCAATAGCATCAGAACCATTTTTTGCTTCGATTACTTCTTTGACATAACCACTTTTTTTTAACATTGATTTGAGTAGTTTTAAGTTGATCATATCATCATCTACCGCTAAAACTACAAGATCTTTTTTTTGCATTTAGTTTTCCTTAAATAAATTTTTCAAATAATAAACGCAAGAGATCTTTATTGACCGCGTTTTTAATAATCTCATGCACGTAATGTGCATCTTGTTCATCCTCTTGCTCAGAACCATTACTGATAAGAATAAGATGAGAATCTAGTCCTGATTTTTCTTTTGTTTCATTGACAAGTTTTGCAAACTGTTCTAGTTCTAAACCTTGAAGAGTTTTGTCAAAGAGTATAACTTTATAACTGTTATTTACAGTTTTTTCTTGAAGATCCTCTAATGAGCTAACAACTTCATAAGTATAACCAAGTGTATCAATGATTTTTGCAAACAATTTTGTCTCAAATGCACTTTTCTTTGCAATAAGAATATCTGCACTATAAGATGATGTTTCTTCTACATCTTGTTTGATACTCTCCTTTTCAGTTGTATCATTTTGCTCATCTGTTGCTTCTGAATTCTCAAAAGGATCATCTTGAGAGATAGAAGGTGTTTGTATCTCTGGCTCTATAAGTGATTCTATCTCAACTTCAGGTTCTTCAACAGTTGGAGTTTGTTCCTCTTGTTGCTCCTCATCTAAAGTTGTGTCTTGTTTTACAAGTGAGGCTGCATCTTTTGGTACTTCTGTACTATCAATAATATAATCAGCAAGGAAATGTGCCAAAAGTGAGACAATTTCTGAGCGAACTAAAGGTTTTGTTGTGTACTCATCTAAGCCAGCACTTAAGAAACGCTCTCTATCTCCTTTAAGTGCATTTGCTGTTAGGGCGATGATTGGAACATGTGGCTGCGAGTAAACTTCTTCATACTCTAAGATCTCTCGAGTTGCCTCAATACCATCTAAAAATGGCATTTGGATATCCATAAAGATAAGGTTGAAGTTACCATCTTTACGTTTTTGGAAAGCTTCAAGACCATTAGACGCGATACTTACATGTAAACCGAGATCTTCAAGAGTACGTTTTATAAGTTTTTGGTTGATGATATTATCTTCAGCAACAAGTACATTTGCATTAAAGCGAGATGAATCAGCATTGAACTTTTTGCGATTCTCTTTTTGTACTTTTTTAGCATTGAAGTTATCACTTTGGAAGTTTTCCAATGCAATTTTTATTTTTGAGTTATTGAGTGGCTCATAAATCGTTTTAAAAATATCAAGATCCATAGAATCAATAGTTTTCATAAAGTATGATTTAGTAAGAAGCACTAACTCTTGAGGAAGTTTACTATATGCCTCAAGTGTTGCTTCATCTGTATAATCATAGTCAACAATCACAAGATCATAGTTGATCTGCTGAGCAAGCATATTGAGCTCTTCCATATCTTTAAAGTTTGTATAACTTACTCCAAAGAAGTCAAGATATTCTCTAAGGTAAGTATCTTGACGTTTTGATTTGTGCGCAGATTCTAAAACAAGCGCATTGATACTAGAGAATGACCCTTGGATAGACTCATTGAGTGTTTCAATCTCCTCAAAATCAAGTGTAAAGAAGAATGTAGTTCCCTTACCAGTCTCAGAGTGAAGATCAAGTTGGCCACCCATAAGCTCAATAAATCTTGATGAAATCGTAAGACCAAGCCCTGTACCACCGTACTTACGTGTAATCGATGTATCTGCTTGTGAGAACGCCTCAAAGATACGAGCTTTTTGCTCACTTGTAACACCGATACCACTATCTTGCACTTCAAATCTTACACGAGTTACACCCTCTTGTTCTGAATCAAGTTTACGTATATCAACGTTGATTGCTCCAGAAGAGCTTGTAAATTTAACCGCATTTGAAAGAAGATTAATAAGTACCTCTTTAATCTTCGTTGGATCCCCTTTGAGTGGTTGTTCTAGAGCTGGATCGATATAACATCCAAGGTCGATATATTTTTCACTTGCACGTACTGCATATACTTCAACAGCACTTTCAAACTCGTCGATAGGGTTAAACGCAATATCTTCAATCTCAAGTTTATTAGACTCGATTTTAGAGAGGTCAAGAATATTGTTGATAATTTCAAGAAGGTTTTCTGATGATTTTTCAATAATCTCAACAAACTCTTGTTGCTCCTCTTCAAGACCTGTGTCCTTGAGAAGTTCTGTAAATCCAACGATACCATTAAGTGGTGTACGGATCTCATGAGACATATTTGCAAGGAACATCGATTTTGCTTCAGAAGCTTCCTGAGCTGATTCTTTATCACGTTTGGTTTGCTCAATGATTCTTTCAAGGAGCTCATACGCTTTTGTTGTACCTGCTGCAGTATCAAGGTTGATATCTTTTTGTAGAGTATCATCATCAGCATCCCCTGCCGCACGTTTAAGTACATGCTCGAGGTTTTTGATATTTCTTGCAATCTCATTTGAAAGTAGATAACCAAGGATTGCTAAGATGATAGATACTACCCAAATAATAAGTGTAATGGTAAAGAGTTGAAGTGCTTCTTGTTTTACAACAACAGCTCTATCTTCCATCGCTTTAAGGATAATCTCTTGTGCTTCTTTGAGGATGTTGGTTTTTTCTGAAAGCATTGTAAACCAAACACCTGAACTTGTGTCATATTTACCTTTTGAAGCTGTAGATAAGATAGCAGTTCTCTCTGTATTGATATCTTCAAAAAGCTCTATGGTATCTTCATTTTTAAAGAGTTCATCAAGTTTTAGTACTAAAGCTTTATCTGCAAGTGTATCATAAGATATAGCATCCGCTTTGGCAATAAGGGAAATCCAAAGGTTGATATCTTGCTCTTCAAGTTCTGTCGAACGGGCAATGGCATAAGAGATAAAGTCCCTCTCTGCAGCTGTAAACTCTTGAGCACGCACAAGTGTAATATAC
>JAMORZ010000012.1 GCA_027063295.1 Sulfurimonas sp. | reverse complement strand
AAAACTTCTTTTGCAAAATCTACAAAACCCCTCTTTTTGCCCAATACCCCAACTTCCAACGCCTATGCACAAAAAACTTACACAGCAAGACAGAGCGATAGATTGGCACAACGACACAACAAAAGAGATACTTAAAAAAATAGCCATAAGCGATAGTGACCCCGGTGTGTTAGATGAGATCTTAGGGGTGAAGTGTTACCTTTATGGGGGATGGGAGGAGCAAAAACTTCAAGGCTCCAATCCAAAAGAGATACTAGCAAAACGTGATGGTGCGATCTGTTTGGCAACTAAAGATGGTGCAGTGTGGGTAAGTCACCTCAAAGAGATTGGGAAGTTTAAACTTCCAGCTACGTATGTGCTTAAAGAGCGTTTAGCAGGTGTTAAAGAGGATCGTCTTCCTTTGGTGTTTGAGAGAAGTTATAAAACCTTTTATGAGATAAGTTGCGATATAAAAGATGAGGTAGCATACTTGCATTTTAACTTTCATAATGGTGCTTTTAGTGCAGCACAATGTATGAAGCTTAAATATGCGTTTGAGTATATCAAAGAGAGTGTAAAAGTGGTTGTGCTGATGGGTGGAGCAGATTTTTTTAGCAATGGGATCCACCTAAACATCTTAGAAGATAGCAAAAAAAATGGAGAAGATGGTTGGAGCAGTATCAACGCTATGAATGATCTTGTCAAAAGCATACTCTTTGCAGAGGATGTCATAACAGTTGCATCACTAGAGAAAAACGCAGGTGCAGGGGGTGTTTTTTTAGCCCTTGCGTGTGATTATGTTGTGATGAGTACAAGAGCAGTCCTCAACCCTCACTATAAAACTTTGGGGCTAAGTGGCAGTGAATACCATAGCTACACCTTACCAAAGAGAGTAGGGGAATTACAAGCAAGAAAACTTTTAGATGAGTGTTTACCACTTGGTGCAAAAAAGGCAAAAGAGTTGGGGCTTGTTGATGAGGTGTTTGAGGTAGAGGAGTATGCAAACTCACTTCAAAATTATGCGCAAAAACTTCTAAAAGATGAAGAGAGTTATGATGAGTTTTTGTGGGATAAAGAGGAGCACTTAGAGCAAAACGCAACACTCATAGAGCAAAAAAAGGAGCAGGAGATCAGTGTGATGCACTCAGAGTTTTGGGAAGAGACAAGTGAGTTTCATACTCTGCGTTATGAGTTTGTCTATAAGGTGTGCCCAATGGAGACACCAAAGAGATTAAAAGAGGGATAACCAGCCCCTCTTTTGGCTTTAAGCCAACTTGGTATAATAACCAAGTACAATAAGTAGGATAAAAATCCTGAAGAACATGGAAAGTCCTTTTTGTCGGCACTCCCACCAAACACTACCCACTTTTTGCCAAAAAAAAGGCAAAAAAAAAGCCCTACCTTCAAAAGAAGATAGAGCTTTCAGTCCCGAAAGAAGTGGTTAGGTTCTTAAAGGAACTTTCCATGTTTCAGTGAAGTTATACCATAAAAAGGTAACATCATGAGTATCTATGAGATAGAAGTAAAAGATATACACAACAAAAAATTACCACTGAGTAACTACAAAGGTAGGGTGATGCTTATAGTCAATGTTGCAAGTCGTTGTGGTTTTACTCCTCAGTATAAAGCACTAAAGATGTTGCACAAGAAGTATCATGCTGAAGGCTTAAGTGTTCTTGGTTTTCCATGTAACCAGTTCCTCTCTCAAGAGCCAGAGAGTGAGCAGAAGATTTTGGAGTTTTGCACAACAAACTTTGGAGTGGAGTTTGATATGTTTGCAAAAATTGAAGTCAATGGTGAAAATGCCCATCCACTCTATAAGTATCTCAAAAAGGCTCAAGGAGGTTTTTTGGGTGATAGTATAAAGTGGAACTTTACAAAGTTTTTGGTAGATAAAGAGGGTAATGTAGTCAAACGCTATGCTCCAAGTACAAAGCCTGAAGATATAGAAAAAGACATACTTAAACTCCTCTAAACTTTCTTGTGCTACAATAACTGAATATTTATTCACTAGGAAAAAAGTATGCATGAGTACAGCATAGTGCAATCACTTCTTAATCAGATAGAAGATGTAGCAGAGGAAAACAAAGCAACAAAAGTTACAAAGATCATCACGAAGATTGGTGTAATGAGTGGAGTTGAGCCTCACCTTTTAGAGATAGCATTTAACACTTTCAAGGAGAAAACCATCTGTGATGGAGCAGAGTTTGTAATGAAGATACAACCTATAACCATACGGTGCAACGGGTGTCAAAAAGAGAGTGAATTAGATGAGGTGCATTACTGCTGTCCTGTGTGTGAGAGTGTAGATGTGGAAGTGATAGATGGTGAAGATATGTTTTTGATGAGTTTGGAGATGGAGTAGAATATGCAAGAGTATTGGGAGAGTTATATAAAGCCTATAGATGGGAACAAAGCGATGGTGTCATTTAATGCAGGTATGGCAGATAGTGTGCCTAACCCTGAGTATATGTATGTAGGGTTTGTAAAAGTAAAATTGCAAAATCCAAAAGAGGATGGGCTTGTAGATGAAGAGGAGTCCAACGATGTCGGTTTTATAGAAGATAGACTTGAGATGGAGTCTCTTCGTTGGAGAAGTGGAAAATATATAGGTCGTATCATTTCAAATGGTGAGGTGAACTTTATCTACTATCTTAAACTCGATTTTGAGTGGAGTAACACTGTCTCATGTGCGATGCAACACTTTGATGGGTACACGTACGAATATGGCTCACGCATAGATATGGAGTGGGAGGTGTATCAAAAGCTTCTTTTTCCTACTCTAAGAGAGTGGCAGATTATTGCAAATCATCATTCATGCAACAAACTTCTAGAGCAAGGGGATAACCTGCACTTAGAAAGAGCGATGGAGCATAAGGCATACTTTGACTCTAAAGAAAACCGAGCGAAATTTATAGAGCTGATTGAGCAAAAGGGGTTTAAAAATCAAAAAGAGATGGAAGTTCCATTTCAAGGTAAAACGATGTATGGTGTACAGTTTTACCGTAAAGATGCACCATTTTACTACAACATCGATGAGCTGAGTATGCAACTCATCGATTATTGTCAACAGTTTTCAGGAGAGTATGATGGTTGGGAATGCTCTTTGGTAAAACTTTAATTATAGTCGTTTTTAAACGCAACATACCTCTTTGCTGAGGCATAAAGTTCTGCTACTTCCTCGTCACTAAGTTCACGTACAACTTTAGCAGGACTTCCCATGATAAGGCTTCTTGGTGGGAACTTTTTGTTTTTTGTAACCAAACTTCCAGCACCCACAATAGACTCTTTTCCTATAACTGCATTATCAAGTATGGTAGCACTCATACCGAT
>JAMORZ010000011.1 GCA_027063295.1 Sulfurimonas sp. | reverse complement strand
TTGTCTCCACACGGTACTCTCTAACATATATTTCCTTTAAATTTTTTCTAAAATCTGAGTAAGATCTTTTGTCTCTATAATTACATTTGCCTCTTTTTTCAGCACATCACGACCACAAAACGCAACACGAGTGCCAGCATGGGCAAACATACTCAAATCGTTTGCACCATCGCCACATACAAGTGTCTCCTCTGGCATAACACCCAAAATATTTTGCAGCCTCACAAGCATATCACCTTTAGAGTGGGAAAACATCATATCTCCCCCTACAAGTCCTGTAAGCTTGCCATCTTTTTGATGAAGTACATTGGAAAAATCTGCATCATATCCAAGTATATCTTTTGCATACCCTGTTGCACTACGAAAACCACCACTAAAGCAAACAACTGTCATTCCTTTGGCTTTAAGTGCGGCTATAGTCTCTTTTGCTCCTGGCATATAAGGGAGGTTTTGACTAATCTTTTCTACCACACTATAATCAAGCCCTTTTAAAAGCCCCACACGTTGCTGGAGTGACTCAAAAAAATCAAGTCTTCCACTCATCGCTTCTTCTGTAATCTTTGCAACCTGCTTGCCTATTCCAAGCTCATCTGCAAAAAAGTCTATCGTTTCACCATCCATTAGTGTTGAATCAAAGTCAAAAACTGCAAGTTTTAGCATATATTTTCTCTCTTTTGTATATAATATCGCAATTATAGCGAATTAGGATTTTTTTTGTTTGAGAAACTCATAGATAAACTTAACAACACAAGCTACATCACACTTGAAACCACTCCTGGACACTCTGCTTCGTTTAGTCAAACCATTGACACTATTGAGCAACTGGAACTTGACAAGTTAGTAGATGGCTTTTCCACCACCGACAACCCTCTGGCAAAACTCAAGTACAATGCCCTTTTTGCCGCTCGTCTGCTCCAAGAGCGTTTTGACAAACCTGTCATTGCTACTATGAGCATGAGAGATCGCAACAAAATAGCTTTACAATCAGACTTACTTGGTGCAAACGAGATAGATGTAAGAGCTATCCTTGCACTTACTGGTGATCCAGCAACTATGAGTGATCAACCCCATACAAAAGGTGTATTTGAATCAGACAGCTCACTTCTGCTAGATATCATCTCTGCGTTTAATGCAGGTATGGACTATGCAGGGAAACCTTTTAAGGTAGCTCCACAACCACTCTACCCTTTTGCTGTAGTCAACTCCTATGCAAAAAACCCAAAAACACTCCAAAAAAAGATCCAAAAAAAGATCAAACATGGAGCAGCTGGAATCATAACACAACCTGTTTATGACCTCGAAAACGCAAAACTTCTTTTAGAGCTTAAAGAGAAAGCCAACAGTGAGTGTTGCCCACAAAAAAAAGAAGCAGAGCTTGTCTTTGGAATATTTCCTATCACAAAGCTTCGCACAGCACAGTTTCTCTCGGCACATGTACCAGGGATCAATGTCCCTGGCTACTGGATAGAAGCACTCAGAGATGCAAATGCAAAAGGCTCTGATGAGGAGTACAAAGTGGGCTTTGAACTTAGTAAAAAACTTTTTGAAGATCTCAAAGAGCTACACCCAAAGATTCACCTCATGACAGCCAACCAATTTCAAATAGCAAAAGATATATTAGTATAACAAAGGATAAAAATGATCGATTTAAAACTACTCCAAAAAGATTTTGAAAATGTAAGTAAAAAACTCCAACGCAAAGGTGTGAGCGCAGAGCTTATCGCTGAGCTCAAAGCTAAAAATGAAGCACTAAAAGAGGCAAAACAAGCCTACGAAACACTCCAGGCTGCACAAAATGCAATGAGTAAAGAGTTTGGTGTTTATAAACGTGAAGGTAAAGATATCTCTGAACTTAAAGCCCGTGTAGATGAGAACAAAGTAAAAGTCGCTCAGGCAATAGAGGTGCAACGCCAAGCGCAAGAAGCACTCGAAGAACTTGCGATGGCAATACCAAATATGCCAGATGATTCTGTTCCAGATGGTGAAGATGAAGATGACAATGTAGAGCTTAAAAAAGTGCTCATTCCAAGGGAGTTTGACTTTACTCCAAAAGAGCACTGGGAGTTAGCAGAGCAAAACGGGTGGATAGACTTTGAACGGGGTGTAAAACTAGCAACAAGCCGTTTTTCTGTTGGGTTTGGAATGGGTGCAAGACTAGAGCGTGCACTAATCAACTTTATGCTTGATTTTAACCGTGAAAGAGACTTTGCAGAGGTAAGTGTACCTCAGCTTGTAAATGCAGATGCACTCAAAGGAACGGGACAGCTTCCAAAGTTTGAAGATGATCTTTACAAAACACAAGATGGACTCTATCTTATCCCAACAGCAGAAGTGCCTGTGACAAACCTTTACCAAGATGAGATCCTTAAAGCAGAAGACCTTCCACAAAAGATGACAGCTTACACATCGTGTTTTAGAAAAGAAGCAGGTGCTGCTGGACGTGATACACGTGGTATGATACGTCAACACCAGTTTCATAAAGTTGAACTTGTAGCTATCACACACCCAGACGAGAGTGAAAAGATCTTTGATGAGATGGTAGCATGTGCATCAGATATGCTCACAGCACTAGAGCTTCCACACCGTCTTGTAAATCTCTGTACTGGTGATCTTGGTTTTGGTGCAGCATACACTACAGACATTGAAGTATGGCTACCAGGACAAAACACTTACCGTGAGATCAGTTCTATCTCAAATACAAGAGAATTCCAAGCAAGGCGAGCAAAAATACGTTTTAAAAATGGGAAGAAAAATGAGTTTGTCCACACACTCAACGGAAGCTCACTCGCAGTTGGTCGTACTATGGTAGCGATTATGGAGAACTTTCAAAACGAAGATGGAACAATAGATATTCCTAAAGTATTGCATCCTTATTTAGGGATATAAATTACCATTTAAAATTTGGACGAATGATAAGTTGATGGTTATCAACACCATCTTCTTTGAGTTCACCTTTATATTTATTATCATTATAATATAAATATCCAAATCCTAAACCAAGACTCGTCTTCTCACCCCAATCAACTGGCCATTTTTTCTCAAATAAAATTTCCCCTTCTGTTAACTGTAATGTTTGAGCATCAAATGATAGTGAAGCATTAAAAGCACTATTGTAAATAAAAGACCACACTGTTTTATTATAATCAATACTACTTCTACGTGCTCCAATATAAATAATATCTGTAAAGTTATCGTTTGAATGAAATCTTCCTCCTACACGGAAACTCCAATCTAAATCTTTGTTCTCTTTTTCTCGAGTGCCCTTTAGTTTAAATTCTACCTCTACCCATCGATCTCTATAGGCATAGTTGTCTTTAATACTATAATTACCCAAAGTTGCCAAATATCCAATATATGCTCGATTTTTTCCTATATGTTCACCATTTTTTCTTTTAAATACCATCATTCTTCCAACAAAAAATGAG
>JAMORZ010000010.1 GCA_027063295.1 Sulfurimonas sp. | reverse complement strand
TTGCCATTACTGGTGACCAGTTGCGTTTTTTTAGAGAAAAAACCCCTGTTGTTCCTGCATTACTCGGGTCACTTGCTAAAACTCCACTAAGCTTATAAAGTACCCAATCTCCTATCATTGTAAGTGTTGTAACCCGCTTATATAACTCAGGGCGATTATTTTTCAGCCACAACAAACGTGGCAATGCACCAAGAGCAAAGGTCTGCCCACTCTCTTGGTAAAATCTCTCTTCAAGATCATCAAAGTTATGCTCCAGATAAGCCACCTCTTTTGCAGCTCTGGCATCTACATTTGCCACACCCCAAAGCTCTTTGCCATCCTTGTCGTAAAGCACAATTCCCTCACGCATACTTGTTGCTGAGAGAGCGATGATATCTTCTGCATTTATCTTAGCACTCTGAATACTCTCTTTGATACACTCACACACCAGCTTCCAGTTTGCACTAAAATCAAAACTCATAGAGTTTGGCACACCCTCCTCTTCTAGGTGTGTCCACTCCTGTTGAGAAACAGATATCTGATTGCCTTGAGTATCAAAAATCACAGCACGAATACTTCCTGTTCCTGCATCTATTGCCATTAAATACTGCATATTATCTCTTTAGTTTTACCTGTTCAAGTTCCCAATACTCCATCGCAAAACTATCTTCTTCAGAGATACTTTTATAACCTCCAAGCTTATCTGCACGAAGTACTGCAAGCATCGTATGTTCGACAATATCATAAATAATCTTTGCTTCCTCACGAGTGCGACCAAAACAGACTACCGCAAGATTTTTAATGATCATATAGTTTGGTGCAGGGTTGAGCATCACTTCATCTTTGGCATATTTTTTAAAATACTCTTTATACTCTTTTATGTATCTTTCTATCCCACCGATAAGATCTGTATCTTCCATGATAAGTGGTACTCTTTTTGTTCTGATGATATGCTCAGGAGTTAAAACACCACGAGATGCAAACTCTTGCAAGTTCTCTTGCGATGCATAAAATGCAGCTAAAGGAGCTTGGTTAATAGCGATGTGTACCTCATGCCCTTTATACTCACTTATAGTGTTTACAACTCTAGCAATATTACAATCACTATGCACATACTTGTGTTGAATATCTACTACTGCGTTTTTATCTAAAAACACCTCTGCCTTGGTAACAGCATCAATCATTTTTTTGTAAGAAGTTTTCGCATCATCATCAAAAGTAAAGATCCCGTGATTATGCAAGATAATCCCCTCAATACTCTCCCACTTAAGATCTTTTGTTATCTCATAGATTTTGTGTGCCAACTCGAACCCTGGCATAATATAATCGACTATCAAAAAGTTTGGATAGATCTCTTTGATGTACTCTTTACCATTGATAGAGTTTGAGATGGTAACTACTGCATCAGCATGGGTATGATCTACAAACTTGTATGGGATAAGTGCATGAAGTATCGCCTCAACAGAAGGGTTTGGTGCACTTTTATCTATCATCGCTGCTCTTTGTTGTGCAACCATATCTACATCACTCAATCTCTCAAGCTTTGCCATTTGTAGTAGTGTAGAGAGTTTCACAGGTGCAAAACCTTCTCTCTGTATTGAGACAAGATCCCAGCCACTCCCTTTTACATAGAGTATATCTTCACCATCAACTTTTGTTTTCACAGAGGTATTTCCTCCACCATGAAGTACAAGCTGATCATTTTGCCCTAAAAGGTTTGATGTATAAACACGAAGATCCAAATCATCCTTACAAAGTGTTGCTTTTTTCTCACGAAACAGGTTATCCATCTTTTTAGCCTAAAACTTCTAGTTCATCTGTGTATTTATCTTCACAATAAGGCTCATAACTTGACTTATACACTGCATAGTGTGCTGAAGCTTTATGCCCATCAAGTGCTGCTTCATCTCTCCACGTCTCTACCGCCATAAAACGTCTTGGCTCATTTTCATACTGAAAAATCTCATAAAAAAGACATCCATCTTCTGCTTTACTTGGAACTACCATCGCACTGAGAAGCTCTTTCATTTTTGCTTCACATCCCTCTTTTGCGATAAATGTCACACTTTTTGTAATAGTCATCTTTATATCCCTTAAACATTATTTTTTATCTGTAAAATGTATCGAGTTTCTAATTAAAAATATATAAAATTGTAATAATATGAAGTAAAAGGAGAGAAATTTCATCTCAAGAGCAATCCCTCTTGAGATGAATATATGGTTTTGTAAGATGTGAGTTGTTGTTAATTACAACCACACCCTCCACCACTATGTGAGTGTGATGATGCTGTAGCACCACCAGTAGAACAAGCACTTACACCTGGAGGTGTTGTAGGTTGAACCGCTTCGTTATCTACTCCACCATTTGCATTGATCTCTTCGATAGTAGCCCAGATAGACTCAGCAGCAGCTAAGTAGCGTTTTGCAGACTCTGAAGTTGGTGCTACAAAAGTGATAGGTTTACCCTCATCACCACCAGTTCTGATACTTGGCTCAATAGGGATCTCAGCGATAACTTTAGTGTCAAACTCTTTTGCCATTGGCTCAGAAGTTCCTTTTCCAAAGATATCATACTCTACACCTGTATCTGGTGCAATAAATCCACTCATATTTTCAACAATACCTGCTATTGGAATGTTGAGTTTTTTGAACATATCAAGTGAACGGCGAGAGTCATCAAGAGATACGCCTTGTGGAGTTGTTACTGTAAGACCAGCTGTAACAGGTACAGACTGAGCAAGAGTAAGTTGAGCATCACCAGTTCCTGGTGGCATATCGATCACAAGTACATCTAGTTCAGACCACAAGATATCACGCAAGAACTGCTCGATAGCTTTCATGATCATCGCTCCACGCCAGATAAGAGACTGACCCTCTTCCATAAGGCTACCCATTGACATCATCTCGATACCATAAGCTTTGATAGGAAGTACTTTGTTTCCGTTTACTTCAGGTTTTACATCAGCAACACCTAACATACGTGGAATATTTGGACCATAGATATCAGCATCTAAAAGCCCCACTTTTTTCCCTTGCGCAGCAAGTGCAATAGCGATATTTACAGAAGTAGTTGATTTACCAACTCCCCCTTTACCTGAACTTACCATTAAGAAGTTTTTCACTTGTGGAGCGATATTTTTCCCACGAGATGAAGACTCTCTTGGCATTACAGGAGCTTTGATGTTGATCCCAACACCTGCAGCACCAGCACGTTTAAGCTCTGCTGTTGCCTCATCTTTGATCTGTTGTGCAACCTCAGGTGCACTCGATGTGATATCTACCGTAAAGCTTACATCATTACCATCAATCTTGATATCTTTAACAAAACCAAATGTTACGATATCTTTAGTAAACCCTGGATACATAACTTTTGATAAAGCTGATTTTACAATCTCTTCAGTCATTTATACTTTCCTTTTTCTCAAATTTTATTAAATTATAATGTA
>JAMORZ010000009.1 GCA_027063295.1 Sulfurimonas sp. | reverse complement strand
ATACGAGCCATGGTTATCCTTGTCTCTGTTTATGTTTTTTAACTTTGCAGATTACTCTTACAATGCCTTTTCTTTTGATAACTTTACAGTCATCACACATCTTCTTAACTGAAGCTCTTACTTTCATTGAAAGTCCTTTAGTCTGAGTCTTTACTGTTTTCAGGCAGGAAAACAACTGTCAACCTTGCCAATACTTTTATCCATATAGAGTCTATAAAGATAGAAATACTCTTCTTTTGGTTAAAACAGCAAAGCGGATGGGGATTATACCCAAATAATTTTAAAAGATTTATTAATCCCAAAGAACTGATACACCAAATTCCCTGTTAAGTACAATATTTTTTTTGTAGTAGATCTTTTTTCCATATTTTTTACTCAAAAATTCCACTTCTAGTTCGCCATCATCAAGCAAAGTTCTTATCTCATTATATGTAAGCCATTTGCCATATTTTGCCAAAGAGTTTTGCCAGATACGAAATGTACAAGTTGCATCTTCACGTAGTTCAAAAAACTCACCATCTTCACTGCTCTTCCAATGAGCATTACTACAAGCATAGAGTTTTACCTTCTTTGCTCTCACCTCTTTGTCTCTCACTTCAATCTGACCATCATCGCAATAGGGACATTTTCCAAGATACATCTGATATCCTTATTCTTTTTTAATAGTCTATATAAAATCCTAAGTAATTTTTAAAATTATGACAATTTGTAATATTTATCTGCTAAAATTCGATTATGAATGATTATGAAGCAAAATTTACAACAGCGATACAAAATACTTTTTATCCACAACTATCAACTCAAACGCAACAGTTTATACGCTCTAAAGCTTTTGAATTGCGTTTTTCCAATCAAGAACTCAAACAGATTATCAATATTGCACGAGATTTAGAGATGTGGGATGAGGGGGATATCTCTGAGATTTTTCCTGAACACTCCCAAAAAAAAGTGGTATTTAGCCGACTTACAAAAGCTTATAATGAACTTAGAAATAAACCAAATTCTTATGAGAACTTTACACTCAAAAATATCCCAAAAGAGCGAAAATTCACCTTTAAAATAGAAGAGAAAAAAGGGTTTGGACTTGGGCTTTGTCCTGTAGCAAGTGAAAAAACTAGATGTTGCAATCTGCTGACTCTCGATGCTGTTGAGTCGTGTGGATTTGACTGTTCTTATTGTTCCATACAAAGTTTTTACAATCAAAACACCATCACATTTGATGCTTCATTTAAAAACAAACTCCTCAACCTCAACCTTGATAAAAACAAAACCTACCACATTGGAACAGGGCAAGCAAGTGATTCACTGATGTTTGGTAACCGTGAGGGGGTTTTGGATGCTTTGTTTGATTTTGCACGAACCAACCCAAATGTGATATTGGAGTTTAAAACCAAATCAGACAACATAAAATACCTTTTAGACAATGATGTTCCTAAAAACATCCTTTGCACATGGAGCTTAAATACCCCCACCATCATACACAATGAAGAACACCTCACAGCCTCACTTGACAAACGGATAAACGCAGCTAGAAAACTAGCAAACAAGGGTGTTAAGGTTGGATTTCATTTTCACCCTATTGTAGAGTATGAAGGGTATCTTGATGAGTACAAGGAGGTATATGACACACTCCTTGCAACCTTTGAGCCAAGTGAAGTAGCACTTGTAAGCTTTGGTACACTCACCTTTATAAAACCTGTTATCAAACAACTGCGCTCACGTGAGTTTCATACCAAAATCACACAGATACCACATGAAGATGCGAGTGGCAAGACATCTTACCCGCTTCAGACCAAAGTAGAGATGTTTTCCCATGCCTATAACTCCTTTAAACCTTGGCAAAGTGGAGAGGAGAAGGTGTTTTTCTACCTTTGCATGGAGCCACATGAGCTTTGGGAGAAAACCTTTGGGTACAACTATGCTACTAACAATAACTTTGAAAATGCAATGCTTGAAGCATACTGCAAAAAACTCTCACAACCTTATCTAATTTAGGAGTCTTATGAATATTTTCTCAAAAAACAGCTACTTTCTCTCTCAACCACACCAGCCATTCTTTTTGTTAGGTATTATAAATGCCATACTTTTTATGCTTCTATTTACTCTTAGCTACAAAGGGATTATCACTCTACAGACAGATACAACTATGTTTCATGCCTACTCACTTGTCTATCTTGTTTTTAGTAACCTTTTTAGAGGATTTTTATTTACCACCTTTCCCCGTTTTAACCAAACTCAGGTGATAGCACAAACTTTCTATACAAAGATCTTCTATGTAGCTTTGGGGGGTAGTTTATTTTATATCCTTGCTACACTTAGCTCAGAAACACTCACTATAGTCTCTATGTTTGTTATCTTTCTCACTGAGATCTTTACATTTAAAAAACTCTACCAAATCTACAAAGAGGGGATGGCACCAGATAAGAGTGATTCTTTTTGGATACTCCTCTCCTACTCTTTTGGTATTTTTGCTCACATACTCTTTTTTATTGCTCTGTTTTACCCACAGCTTCAAGAGTTGGCAATAAAGGTCGCATTTTATCTTTATCTGATCTTTCTTGCGTTTAGTGTTGCACAAAGGATGATACCTTTTTTCTCCCACTCCTTTACGCAAAAAAATGAAAAGTTTATCAAGGTGATGTTTATACTTTTTGTACTCAAAACAGTTGGCAGTGCTTTTGATATCAAAACCATAGAGATACTCACAGATCTTGCTCTTACATTTTTGAGTGCTAAAGAGTTCTTACGATGGAAGCTCCAACCACTCCAAGCTCCTGCAATCTTGTGGATTTTACACCTCGCACTTGCATGGCTAAGTGTTGCATTTTTCCTCTCTGCACTCTCACTTATTACAGAGATATTACTTAGTAGTAGTTTTTACTTTCTTAACATCCACCTTCTAGCACTTGGATTCTTAAGTACTGTTTTGGTTGGTTTTGGTACGCGGGTTATCCTTGGTCACTCAGGGCAACCTCCCCATGCAGATAGTGTAGCAATAAAAATATTTCTTTTTATACAACTAGTTGTTCTTGGTCGCATTCTTGTAAGTTTTGATGTGATGTTTGGATGGGGTATGAGCTTTTTGTTTGATATCTCTGCTACACTTTGGATACTCCTCTTTTTGTGGTGGGGTGGCCGCTATGCAACTACACTTCTCTATAAAAGGCTATAAACAATGCAAAATAAAAAAGTTCTTATCTTATGTACAGGAAATTCTTGTCGCTCTATCATCGCCGAAGCAGTGCTCAATGCCTATCTCAATGGTGTTGACGCTTATAGCTCTGGTGTCAAAGCAAGTGGCAAAGTAAATCCAAATGCAAAAAAAGTGCTCCTTGATGAGGGGATATGGGATGAGAAATACCACTCAAAAACACTCGATAAAGTGATAGACATGGAGTTTGATATGGTTATCACAGTATGTGACAATGCAAACGAATCATGTCCTATCTTTCCAAAAGAGACAAAAGTGATCCATGTAGGGTATGAAGATCCCGATGGAAAAAACTTTACTGCGTTTGTAAAGACTC
>JAMORZ010000008.1 GCA_027063295.1 Sulfurimonas sp. | reverse complement strand
CTCGATCTTATCAAAAACGCAGATCTTAAAACACTTGGGAAGATGGCAACAGCTCGTAAAAAGGAGTTGCACCCAAAAGGGATCACAACATTTGTGATAGACAGAAATATCAACTACACAAACATCTGCTGGGTTGATTGTAAGTTTTGCGCATTTTATAGACACGAAAAAGATGCAGATGCGTATGTGCTTACTTTTGATGAGATAGATACAAAGATAGATGAGCTTTTAGAGATAGGTGGAACGCAGATCCTTTTTCAAGGGGGAGTGCATCCTAAACTAAAAATAGAGTGGTATGAGGATTTGGTAGAGCATATCCATACAAAGTATCCAACTATCACCATTCATGGTTTTAGCTCTATAGAGATAGATTTTATAGCAAAAGTCTCACGTATCAGTGTCTCTGAGGTGCTCTCTCGCCTAAAAGCAAAAGGTCTTGCTTCTATCCCTGGAGCAGGTGCTGAGATACTCTCAGACAAGGTTCGCGATATTATCGCTCCAAAAAAGATAGATAGCGATGTATGGATAGATATCCACCGTCAAGCACATAAGCTAGATATTATGTCCACTGCAACAATGATGTATGGAACAATAGAGAGTGATGAAGATATCATCGAGCATCTTGATATGGTACGCTGTTTACAAGATGAGACGGGTGGGTTTCGTGCGTTTATTATGTGGAGTTTCCAATCAGACAACACAGAGTTAAAACGGCTTATTCCAGATATGAAAAAACCATCTTCAAACCGTTACTTGCGTTTACTCGCAGTTGCACGTCTTTACTTGGACAATGTGCCAAATATCCAAAGTTCATGGGTGACACAAGGGCCTTACATTGGTCAGATGGCATTGCGTTTTGGTGCGAATGATCTAGGAAGTACAATGATGGAAGAGAATGTTGTCAGCTCTGCAGGTGCAGCGTTTGAGATGGCAAAAGATGAGATGGTACATCTTATCCGTGATATTGGTGAGACTCCAGCAGTGCGAAATACTGCTTATGAGATTATAGAGACATTTGAGTAATGAGATTTTTTTTACTACTTTTTACAATAGGACATATTTTAATGGCAGCAACGATTGAACATATAAACGTAGAGGGTAGAGAGATACCTGTGATTTTTGAACAAGATACACGTTTACCGATGGTGACGATGCAGTTTACTTTTACCAACTCTGGTAACATCGCAGATGGCAAGAGTGCTGGTCTTGCAAAACTGAGTGCAAGACTGCTCAATGAAGGAACGAAAACTCTTGGGTCTTCTGCGTTTGCAGAGTCACTTGAGAGCAGAGCGATCAGTATCTCTGCTGTAACAGGTACAGAGACTTTTGTGCTTGAGAGTGCTTCACTCAAAGAGGAGTTTGACACAACCTTGCTAAAACTCTCAGAGCTTTTAAGTGATCCAAACTATACACCATCAACGATGAAAAAGATTAAAACGATGACACTAGGAAGGCTCTCTCAAAAAGAGAACGACTTTGATTATGTAGCATCAAATGAGCTCAAAGCTATCTTGTTTGAAGGTACACCGTTAGCTCAACCCTCAGCAGGAACACCACAAAGTATCAGCTCCATTACACTTCGTGATGTGAAAGGGTTTGTTGCAAAACACCTAACACGCTCCAATCTTATTGTAGTGATAGGTGGTGATGTAACACTTGATGAGGTAAAAGATAAGATAGCAAAAGTGATAGCACTGCTCCCTGAGGGTGATGTCGCACCAGTTGCTCACTATGATGTTCGTAAATCTCCAAAAACAAATGTACTTACTCGCACAACACAGCAGGCTTACATCTACTTTGGTTCGCCATACCATATGGCTGTAGATGACAAAGAGTACTACAAAGCAAGGGTAGCTACATTTATCTTGGGAACGGGTGGTTTTGGAAGTCGCCTTATGGAGGAGATACGTGTAAAACGGGGACTTGCATACTCTGCTTATGCTCGTGTGCATGTAAGTAAGTCCAGCTCATATCTAAGTGGGTATCTACAAACTAAAACAGAGTCTATGGATGAAGCAAAACAGACTGTGGAGAAAGTGATAGCGAAGTTTGTCAAAAAAGGTGTAACCAAAGAGGAACTTGAACAAACAAAAAGGTTTCTTTTAGGAAGTGAGCCACTTCGTGTAGAGACGATGAGTCAAAGACTCAACCGTACATTTTTGGAGTACTACAAAGGGTTTAAACTTGGTCACTCACAAAAAGAGCTTCAAAAGATAGAAAAACTCAAACTCAAAGATCTCAATGAGTTTATCAAAAAACACAGTGAGATAAACGATCTGAGTTTTGCTATAGTGACAGACAAGTAGATTGTGCTAAAAACAACACTCATAGGGCAGATAGATCGGATTCTTTTTGAGGGGGAAGATGGTTTTTTCATCGCTGTATTAAAAACAGGTGAGAAGATAAGTGGTCGCTATGTTGAGAGTGATATCTCCACCATAAAAGGCTCTGCCATCACCCTTGAGGGTGTATGGGAGGAGCATAAAAAGTATGGAAAAACCTTTAAGTTTGAAACCCTCAAAGTAAACCAAAACGAACTCTTTTTCTTCCTTAACAAAATCGTCAAAGGTTTTACAAAAAAACTCTCAGCCGAACTTATAGAGAAGTTTGGGCAAGAGGGGCTTGTGGAGATTTTAGATAATGATATTGAGAGACTCTTAGAGTTTAAAGGTATCAAGGAAAAACGTCTCAAAAAGATCCAAAAGTCGTGGAAACAGTTTCGCTCCATGCGACGACTTGGGGAGTTTTTGAGCCCCTATGATGTTTCTGCAACACTCCTTAGTACCATAGCTTCAGCGATGAAAGATGTTGATGAGCCATGCACCAAGATAAAACAAAACCCCTACATCTTAACAAGTATCAACTCCATAGGATTTAAACGTGCTGATGAGTTGGCACTCAAGATGGGGATAGACAAAGAGAGTGAAAACCGTATCTCAGCAGCGATGGACTATGTACTGCTTAACTACTGTGAGGCAAACGGAAACTCCTGCATCGCCAAAGAGGTGCTTTTTGGTGGGCTTGATGAGCTTTTGGGCTTTAGTGGCAAAACTCACCTCTATGAAGTTGCACTTATTGAGAGGGTGAGTGAGCAAAGCATTGTGGTTATGAGCAACAACCGAGTCTCCCCAGCAAGGCTCTATGATGCTGAGAAGTTTTTGTACGATGAGTTTCAAACACGCGCAAAGCGTGACACTGGAGGGTTTGTTAAAGATCTTGATGCGTTTTTAAAGCAGAGTGAGCTTGTGCTTGGTCAGCAGCAAAGAAGTGCTGTGGAGTCTATCAACAATGGTGTGGCACTGCTGTTTTTGGTTGGGTATGCTGGAACGGGTAAAAGTACAACAAGCCGTACCATCTTGGAGCTTTTAAACACCCGTTATGATACAAAAGAGATCATCACTTGTGCACTCAGCGGGATCGCTGCACAACGAATCAGTGATACCACAGGGTATGAGTCAGCCACTATCCAATCACTCCTTGTCAAACATGAAGCAAATGATACTTTTCCCTATTCGGTAGTGCTTATCGATGAGGCTTCGATGATAAACTCGACTCTTTTTGCAAGACTTATGGCAAAGGTGAGTAAGGATGCTGTTGTGATAGTAGTGGGAGATGATGCACAGCTTCCACCCATAGGGGCTGGAAATGTACTTAGCGATGTACTTACACTCAACCTTGCAAAGATAGTCAAACTCACAAAAATCTACCGTCAGAGTGAAGATCAGGCTATCACCCTTATAGCAAACGATATCCGTCAGGCACAAGTACCACAATACAGACAAAACTATGATGACTTTGAGTTTGTAGATATCTCTATACCAAACTACTATGCCCTGAAAAATACCCTCTCTCAAACTGAACTCAAAGAGGTGCGTGAGCAAAACTCTCAGCAGATTATCGCTGAGATGATGCACAGAGCAGTATCTTCCATAGAAAAAGCTCGTTATCGTCTGCAAAATAAAGAGATAAAAGAGTATCTTAACTACTTTCAGGTGATAACTCCGATGAAGGGGGGAACACTCGGAAGTGAAAATCTCAACAAACTTTTGCAGGAGTATTTTAACCCAAATCCAAAAAAGTGTATCAAAAAAGGCTCAAAAGAGTTTCGACTGATGGACAAAGTGGTACACACCAAAAACGAAAATATGACTAGCTGGAGTGGTGATGGGTTTAAGATGGGAGAAGATTCCAATCAAAGGCGTATCTTTAATGGTATGAGTGGACTCCTTTTTAAGATAGATGAAGATGAGGAACAAGTTTTTGTTTTCTACCCAAATGAGGATGTGGTTGTGGTGTATGAGTATGAGGAGCTCAAAACCCACCTGATGCTCTCTTATGCACTGACGATCCATAAAGTGCAGGGGATGGAGTATGATATAGTGGTGATTCCTATGAGTTTTACCCACTTTATCATGCATAACACAAAGCTTATTTACACAGCTATAACCCGTGCAAAACACAGATGTATCATAGTAGGTGAGGCCGCTGCGTTTGAGTCAGCATGTAAAAAGATGGATGTCACACAAAGAGATACGGTTTTGCTTGAGCTTGGGAAAAAAAAGGAGGAGAACGATAATGATAGATAAAAACGAAATACTCAAAGCATACAACTTCCGTCATGCCTGCAAGGTGTTTGATGCGCAAAAAAAGATAAGTGATGAAGAGTTTGCAACTCTTTTGGAGGTGGCAAGACTAAGTCCGAGTTCTTTTGGGTTTGAGCCGTGGAAGTTTTTGGTGGTGCAAAATAAAGAGCTTCGTGAAAAGCTCAAAGCCCATACTTGGGGAGCACAAAGAAGTTTGCCAAGTGCGAGTCACTTTGTGGTGATACTTGTGAGAAAACAAAACTCTATGAGGTATGATAGTGGGTATATCACCAAAATGATGTATGATGTGCACCATATTCCACAAGAGATGGCAGAGCAAAGAAGAGCTATCTATAAAAAGTTTCAAGAGAGTGATTTTGAACTTTTAGAGAGTGATCGAGCTACATTTGACTGGGCATGCAAACAAAGTTACATCGCTCTAGGCAATATGATGAGTGCTGCTGCAATGATGGGGATAGACTCATGTGCCATTGAGGGGTTTGAAGCAAAAAAGATAGAAGAGTTAATACATAAAGAGTTTGGAGTAGATACTAAAACATTTGGTGTGAGTGTGATGGTTGCGTTTGGGTACAGAGTAGAGGAGCAAAAGCCAAAAACTCGTCAGAGTTTAGAGGCGATCACTCAGTGGTATAACTAGGCAGTATAGATCAGTTTTTCTGTGATTGATGCACCACTTAGTTCAACATAGCGCATAGGGTAGTTGTCAAGGTCAAGTGGACGGGTAAACCCACGAGTTGCGATCACTTTTGCATTGTTTATCTGTGTTACAGAGTCTATGTGTTTATGCCCTGAGAGCGTTAAGATAAGGTTATGATACCTAAAGAGTTTTTGTTGTGTTTCTTGTGTATTGCCAAGTACATATTTGTGGATCTCTTTTTTATCTGTTGTTTTCCAGTAATTTGTATATGGGTGATGGTTTAAGATAACAGTTGGTTTTTTGTTTTGGAGTGTTTTTTCTGCAAACGCAAGTGTCTCTTGTGTGTAGCGACCATTGTTTGCTCCATCGATACAGCTGTCAAGTCCTAAGATGTTGTACCCTTTAATCTCTAAAAGCCAGTCAAGGTTATTGGTTGTAAGGTTTTTCCCCGCAACAAAAAGCTCTTTGAACTCTTGAGAGTTGATATGCTTATCACCTTTTGGAGAGGACTCTTTGTTGCCACGTACCACATAGCTAGGGCAGTGAAGTTTCTCTATGATCTGCTTAAACTTTAGAGCATCTTCACTCTTTGTAGCATTGTTGTTAAAATTGTCTCCACCAAAAAGTACAAAGTCTAACTCTTTATAGTTTTCATTGAGAAATGCAACCATTAGTTCCATCGCTTCAACACTGTCTGGATTTGCAAAATCCATGTGTGAGTCTGTGATATGAACGAACTTTAAACTCTGTTGAGTTTGAGGTTTTGCCTGTAGTGTCAAAGGGAGAGCCACAAGCGCTGCAGCACCCTTGATGAGAGATCTTCTTGAGAGTTGTTTCATCATAAACTACTTCGCACTTATCGCTTTTTCAAGTTGCTCTTTAGATGCTGCGTTTGTGATTTTTGTGATCACGCCATTATCAAGATATACAACTACAACACTCTCTTTATCGATCCCTTTTGAAAACTCTGCAGAGAGAGTGTCATCGTTGATTAGAAGTATTTCAAATGGAAGTTCTTTTAGGTCTGGCAAGATAAACATAGACTTGATAAGTGATGGTGCAGCAGAAACATCAGCAACATAAAGAGCATTGTGTTGTGCCAAATACTCAGCAGGCTTTGTTTCTAAAAACTCATTACAAAGGTGACCTGTTGGTTTTGCAAAAGAGAAAAACACCACTTTTGTCTCAGGTTTGATCGTTACACTTTTTTCGTTTTGGTTGTTCAGTGTTGTTCCAGCAAGGTTTTTGCCAACAGCGAGTTTTGCTTCTACATTTTTTGTGTCGGTTGCATCTGAACCACATCCTATTAGAAATAGTGCAGTTAGTGCTGCAAATATAATCTTTTTCATTTTTTTCTCCATGAAGTTAGTTTTATGCAATACTACACCAAGAAAGTTAAGATACAAACTTTAAAGAAAATAGTGTAAAATTACACAACTAAATTTAAGGAATGAATATGGCATGGGCAACAGCAAGACATATACTAGTAGATAGTGAAGAGAAGTGTAATGAACTCAAATCTGAGATAGAAAACGGAGCAGATTTTGCTGAAGTAGCAAAGGCAAATTCTAGCTGTCCATCAAGCAGAAATGGTGGAGATTTGGGTCAGTTTGGACCAGGGCAGATGGTACCTGAGTTTGACAAAGCAGTTTTTAGTGGTGATGTTGGTGTGGTGTATGGACCGATCCAAACACAGTTTGGTTACCATCTCTTAGAAGTAACTGGCAGAGGTTAGTAATGTCAAGAGAGGTAAAAGTAGCAGCACTTCAAATGAGTATGTCTGCAGATAAGTCTGCAAACATCGACAAAGCAAAAAGCTTAGTCAAAGAAGCAGCCTCAAATGGTGCTAACATCATACTTTTACCTGAGCTTTTTGAGGGGCTTTACTTTTGTAAAGATATGAACAAGAAGTACTTTTCGTGGGCTTCTCCCCTTGAGGAGAATAAGCTGATCCAAGAGTTCTCAGAGTTGGCCAAAACTCTGAGTGTTGTTGTGTTGGTTTCTTACTTTGAAAAAGCAAAAGATACTTACTATAACTCTTTAGTAGTAGTAGATACAGATGGCAGTGTGCTTGATAACTACCGAAAAACACATATCCCCGATGGTCCAGGGTATGAAGAGAAGTTTTACTTCACTCCAGGAGACAGTGGCTTTAAGGTATGGGATACAGCCTATGGCAAAATAGGTGCTGGGATCTGCTGGGATCAGTGGTTTTGTGAGGTAGCACGTGCACTTACCCTCAAAGGTGCTGAGATTATCTTTTATCCTACAGCGATAGGGAGTGAGCCTGAGATTGGAGTTGATTCCAAAGAGCATTGGCAAAGGGTGCAGATGGGACATGCTGCGACAAATACTGTGCCTGTGGTTGTTGCCAACCGTTACGGAGTGGAGAGAGGTGAGAGTTGTGAGCTTACTTTTTATGGCTCATCATTTATCACTGATTATACAGGTGCAAAGATAGCAGAAGCTACAAGAGATCGTGAGCAGATACTTTATGCTACTTTTGATTTGGATGAAAATGCAAAACAGCGAGAGTATTGGGGACTCTTGCGAGATAGACGAGATAGTGTGTATAAAGATATATGTAAAAGCTAGATAGCTTTTACATACCTATCTTCTACACTCAGATCTATCAAGCTCTTTTGTTTTGTAGGTGATGGTGTTGTTTTTGATCGTTGCTACCTCTATACACCTCGCAGAGGTATTTGGAAGTCGTACAACTTTATCTAGTTTGTTGTTGCGGTAGATTCTTACTTGAGCTTTATCGTTGATGTTACCATCTTGTGAGTATCTATCAACTAGCACTCTATAGTTGTTTGTTTTAGAAAGTTTGTTGAGTGTTATAGTCTCAGGTCCATAACCGTGCCTTGCATCTCTATCAAGTTGTACTTTGTTTTTTATACTTCTTATTTTTCTAAAACTGATGTGAAAATCATCACTCTTGAGATGCAGATCTAAGTCAGCTGGTTTATCACTCCAACTTAGAACAAATCGAGCACTTTGAAGTGGTAGCTCCTTGCTCATCACAAAAAGATTGTTCCAGTAAGAACCAAAAACAACCATAACACTCTCTTTTGATGTGATATACCCTGGCTTCGAGATAGTTACAGGGATGTTTGCATCGACATCTTGAGGTGGAAGAGGAAGTGTGACTACTCCTCTCTCATCTGCACTAAATGTTGCTCCACCTATACTAAACTTTGCATTGGCAAGTGGTTTACAGCTAACAGCATCTTTGATGGAAAATCTTGCTATCTCACTAAACTCATCTTGTGCAAACTCTGCAACTTCAACACTGCTCCAACATGAGTCTTTTGAAGGTTGCGCAGCAGAGAGATTACTCAATGCCCCCAACATCAACAAACTTAATAATGTTTTTATTTTTATTCCCATTTTTTCTCTTTTTTGTGAAAGTATGTTTTATTTTACACTTGTGTTGATGAGAAAGGACTTAAAACTTAAGCAAAAGTTATGTTTTTTTTGAGTGTATCAAGTGAAGCGGTTGTTGTATCTTTAAACTGCGTTTTGTTAAAAGTTTGCTGCCGTTTTGCAAGTTGTGCAGTATGGATTGTGATAAGTTCAAGCATCTCTTTTTGTGTTGTTTTTCCATTAAGGTAGTCTAAAACTTCAATAACACCTATGCTTTTCATCGCATTTGGTGCTCTTGTGTATTTTTGCTCTAGATAGCACACTTCATCTATAAGACCCATCTCATACATCTTGTTTGTTCGTAGCTCAATACGTTTACGGAGAGTCTCTCTATCAATATCTATATTGTAGATTTTGAGATCTTGTATGATACTTTGTGGAGGGTTTTGTCTAAACCACTCACTAGGAGTAACTCCTGATGCTTCGTAGATGAGAGCAGCTTTTTCTATGCGATATCTATCGTTGGGTGATATTTTTTGCATATACTCAGCATCGATATTTTCTAACTTTTTATAATAGCTTTGAAGGTTTTTCATTTTTTGTTCAACATCTTTTTTTAGATCATCTGAGATGTGAGGAAGTGGTGAGATTCCATCTAGAAGTGACTTCAGATAAAACGAAGTTCCCCCAACGATGATAAGATTTTTTTCATCTTTTTGAGATTGTTTTTGAACCTCTTTGTAGAGTTGTATAAAAACCTCTACACTAAAGTACTCATTAGGGTAAAGTTCATTGATCCCAAAATGTTTTATGCTCTCAAGCTCCTCTTTTGAGGGCTTTGCAGAGACTATGTCGATCTCTTTGTAGATACTGAGTGAATCTATGCTGAGTATATAAGCATTGTATTTTTGTGCCATTTCGATCGCTAGATCACTTTTTCCTGATGCTGTTGGTCCGATGATTGCAAGTTGTTTCATGGTGAAATTATATCATTTTAAACCACTTTTAGATAAAATATCTGCTACTAATCAAAGAGGATCAAGATGTTGGCAAATTACAAACAAAAACTAAAAGATTTTAATGAACTTGTGATGTTTGAACACTCTATCTTCTCACTCCCTTTTATTTTTATTGCTATGGTTGTTGCAGCAGATGGATGGTTTGGGTTTTCACTGCTTATCTTAGGTGCACTTGCTGCACTCTCTGCGAGAAACTTTGCCATGGGTGTTAACCGTTATGCCGATCGTGACATCGATGCAGCAAATCCTCGTACAGCATCTCGCCCAAATGTAGATGGTAGACTCGATGGAAGTTCCATCTTGATATTTATCGCAGTCAATGCTTTGGCTTTTGTTGTGGTTGCATACATCATCAACCCTCTTGCTTTTAAGTTGAGTGTGCCTATTTTAGCGGTGCTTGGTTCATACTCCTACTTTAAACGTTTTTCATCTTTGGCACACATTATCTTAGGTATCTCCCTTGGGCTTGCACCTATTGCTGGTGTGATAGCTATTCAAGCAAGTGTGCCACTTTGGTCTGTGCTGCTCTCTTTGGGTGTTATCTTTTGGGTGGCTGGATTTGACTTGCTGTATTCTTTGCAGGATATTGAATTTGACAAGTCAAAAGGGCTGCACTCCATCCCCTCTATGTATGGAGCAGAAGCTACACTTTTTATCTCAGCACTTTTTCACTCCCTTGCTGTTTTGTTTTGGGTACTTTTTGTTTGGGCTGCTGGGCTTGGAGTAGTTGCGTTTGTTGCTGCGTTTGGAAGTGGGGCAGTGTTAGCTTATGAGCAGATGCTTGTTCGTAGAGACTTTACACAGATAGATAGAGCTTTTTTTACAGTCAATGGCTATCTTGGGATTGCCTTTTTTATCCTTATAGTGATCGATAGGATAGTAGCATGAGCACACCACGTTTAGTTCCAGCACCGATCAGTCTGCTCTTTAGTGAAGCTTCTTTAGAACAAGAACTTTATGAAAGAGAGTATCAATCTTTAAGCGAGAGTGATGATGATCCAATTAGTCAATGGCTTAAACTTGCAAAAGCTCGTGGTGAGACAGCTGAGACAGACCCTGTTTTACTCCAGCTTGTTGTAGAGTTGCACCGCAAGATAGATGCTTTGGAGATGTTTTTGAAAAATGAAACTCCAAAGAGAGTCTCTTTGACAAATGCTGTGCAGATAGATGGTGTTGGATTTGAGCATTTTAGCATAGAGAGCGAGATGTTTGAAGAGGGGAAACTCTATTATGGTCGCCTTGAGATGCCTGTACATCCAAAACGTGATATTGGGGTGTTTTTTGAAGCACTTAGTCCGAAACTTGCATACATTACCCGTATGCACGAGAGAGATGAAAAAGAGTACAATGCCTACATAACAGCACGTGAGAGAGTGCTTATCCGTGAAGCAAGAGAGAGAAAAAAGTGAATATACCAAACATAGAGTTTCATCTGGAGTATTTGGTTGTTGTGATGGCAGCGATCATTTTATATCTTTTGTACTATGTTTTTACAAAAGATACACAGTACTCTAAAAATATCCGTTCGGTTGCTTCTGTTGTAGAGGAGCTCAATCGTGAACTTTTTTATCTGAAAAAGAAGCTCTCAGAGACACAAAACTCCATCACAAAAAACTCACAACGTATGAATGATGAGGAGATCTACCAAGAGATAGAACGCAGTGTGTATGATATGGTTACACCTCTGACTCATGCACTTAAACAACTTCAAGAGAACATCAATACCATAGAGATAGAAGTAAATAACCGTGTAGCAGAGCTAGAGAGTGGTGTAAGACAGATCAATATCCCCGCTTCTATTCATGGTAATGATGATGAAAAAGTGATAACACTCTACAAGCAGGGTGTGTCACTAGAAACAATCGCAAAAGAGCTCCATATCTCAAAAGCTGAAGTTGAATTTGTTCTAAAAATCAACAAATTGAAATAGGTTTTTCCTTTGGGTGCAGATAGAAAACTTTTTACCTTGGTGGTGACTCTTATCACTGTAAGTATTATTTTGTCTTACTCTCTTTCTGCATATGTAACTCTTTTGTTTGGAGTAAGTGAGTTTCACTTTGTACTTCGTCAAAGTATTTTTGGTTTTTTAAGTATTGGGATTATGTTTATCCTCTCTCAGCTTGATCCAGATAGATACCTCAAACCGATAGGTTTTTTACTCTTTTTTGGTTCACTTTTTTTGATGATAGGGATGCCTTTTTTCCCTGAAAGCATAGTGAGTGAAGTTGGTGGGGCGAAGCGCTGGATCAAAGTTGCAGGATTTTCACTTGCACCCGTAGAATTTTTTAAAGTGGGGTTTGTGTACTTTTTGGCATGGAGTTTTTCACGGAAACTTGGACACCACAACGGTATGGGGCTTGCAAATGAGTTTAAAAGGTTTTTACCTTATGGTGTCTTTTTTGTTATGGCGATGTTTATTATTGCATTTTTACAAAAAGATTTAGGACAGGTTGTGGTACTTGGTCTTACCTTGATGTTTATGCTTATCTTTGCAGGGAGTAGTTTTAAGTTTTTTATCTCCATTATGGCAAGCATTTTTATCGCTATTTTTATCTTTATCATAACAGCAGAACACAGAATACTGCGTATCAAGTCATGGTGGGCATTTGCACAAAATACTGTTTTGAGTTTTTTCCCAGAATCTATAGCACAAAAGTTACGTATACCTGTTGAGGTTGAACCTTATCAGATAGGACACTCCCTTAATGCTATCCATAATGGTGGCTTTTTTGGAGTGGGATTAGGCAATGGTACATTTAAGCTCGGTTTTCTCTCAGAGGTACATACAGACTTTGTTCTTGCTGGAGTTGCTGAAGAGTTTGGGTTTGTAGGTGTCTTTTTTGTTGTGTTTATCTTTATGTGGATGTTGCAGCGTATCTTTAAAGTGGCAAATAGAACAAAAGATACAACCATCTACCTTTTTAGTATAGGGATAGGGTTGATCTTGGCATTTTCTTTTATGGTAAATGCTTATGGTATCAGTGGTATCACCCCGATCAAGGGGATAAGTGTACCGTTTCTCTCTTATGGAGGTTCAGCGATGTTGGGTGCTGCGTTTGGAGTTGGAATGGTTTTAATGGCAAGTAAAAAAGCGAAGATGGATTAAGATATGAAGTTATGTATAACAGGTGGTGGAACAGGTGGGCATCTAATGATTGCTGAGGCTTTAGTAGAAGCTGGTGTAAAACGTGGTCATGAATGTATCTTTATAGGCTCAACAAAAGGGCAAGATAAAAAATACTTCGAGCATAACTCTGCGTTTAGCCATGTTTATTTTTTAGAAACAACAGGTGTTGTCAACCAAAAGGGTGCAGGTAAACTCAAAGCACTTTTTAAGATCTTTGGTGCGATGTTAGAGGCTCGAGCTATCTTAAAAAAACACAACATCCAGGCAACATACAGTGTAGGGGGCTTCTCAGCTGCTGCTGCATCCTTTGCGACTTTGAGTCTGTTACGACCACTTTTTATCCATGAACAAAACGCTGTGGAGGGAAGACTCAACAAACTGCTTCGTCCATTTGCAAAGAGTTTTGTCTCAGCATATAGTGAAGATTCTCCTATCAAAGGATACCCTGTAAAAGAGGTATATTATGCAAATGCAAGAGTGCGCCAGAAGTTAGAGTATGTCATCTTTTTAGGTGGTAGTCACGGAGCAAAAGCGATCAATGATTTGGCTCTTGAAGTGGCATGGAAGCTTACAAAGATGGGTATAAAAATCATCCATCAAGCAGGGGAAGCTGACTATGAAAGAGTAAAAGCAGAGTATGAAAAGCTTGGAGTTGAAGTGGAACTTTATGGTTTCACCAAAGAACTTCCAACTCTCATTCAAAAAGCAGATTTTGCCATAAGTCGTGCAGGAGCTTCTACTCTTTGGGAACTTACAACCAATGGTTGTCCTGCGTTTTATATACCATACCCTTATGCAGCAGCTGATCATCAGTACCATAATGCTAATTTTATCGTAGAGAATGAACTTGGATATAGAGAACGTGAAGGTGAAGCTCTCAAAAGCAAACTCTTACAAGCCATCAAAGAGGTCGATGTTAAAACTAAAAGTGAAAAACTACTCAGTTACACCTCAAAAGATGTGGCAGCTCAGATGATACAAGAAGTTGAGGAGAAGCTCTCGTGTTAAGAGAACTTGCTCAAGATCTGGTTGATCTTATATTTGACTGGGGGTATGCGGGGATCTTTTTGCTTATGGCTGTGGAGTCTAGTTTTATCCCATTTCCTTCTGAAATAGTGCTTATCCCTGCTGGGTATTTGGCTTCACAAGAGAAGATGAGTTTACCACTTGTGTTTTTAAGTGGGCTTGGCGGGAGTATGGTTGGTGCATTTATCAACTACTACCTTGCGTTTTTTGTGGGGCGACATTTTTTAGAGCTCTATGGAAAATACTTTTTTATCTCAAACGCAGCACTTGACAAGATGGATAACTATTTTGAAAGACATGGACATATTTCCACCTTTATAGGCAGACTTATTCCTGGTATTCGCCAGCTTATCTCCATCCCTGCAGGGCTTGCAAAGATGAACATTGTGCAGTTTAGTTTTTTTACTGCGTTTGGTGCAGGACTTTGGGCTTTGGTACTTACTATGCTTGGGTATCTTTTAGGGGAAAATCAAGAGCTTATTGATACTTACTTAAAACAGATAACTATATTTGTTCTTTGTGCTGTAATTATCATCGCTGTAGTATACTATCGTCATCTCAAAAACAAAGAGGTTGAACAATGATGGAGTATATGTTTCAAGATGGTTTTTTAGGGACAAAAGCACCACTTTTTATGGATATGGTGACACTTATTGTCGCATTTTTACCGATGCTTATCTTCTTTGGTATCAAACTTGCAAAAAAAAGACACTACAAAGCACATGCTTTTGTACAAAATATGATTTTTATTATTTCTGTGATTGTTGTGTCGTATTTTGAGTATGGTGTTCGACTTGGTGGTGGTTTTGAAAGCTTTATGAAAGATAGTAGTGTTTCATACACTTTTGCTTTGCTTGTTTTGGTTATTCATATTATCATTGCAACTTTAACACTTATCTACTGGACAACAACCATCGTAAAAGCAAACTACCATTTTAGCAAAGGAGCTTTACCAGGGAGAAAATCTAAAGAGCATAAACTTCTTGCTTTTAAAAGCTACCTTGGTATCATCTTTACTTCATTTACTGGAGTATGGGTTTATATACTTTTATTTATATATTAAGGAGAAACAATGATAGAACTAAATACACAAGCACCAGACTTTTGTCTGCCAAACCAAGATGATGTAGAGATATGTCTAAGAGATCTTAGAGGGAAATGGGTGGTTCTTTATTTCTACCCACGCGACAATACTCCAGGGTGTACAACAGAGGCATGTGACTTCACAGAAGCTGCACCAGATTTCTCTGAGCTTGATGCTATCATTTTAGGTGTGAGTGCAGACTCAACCAAAAAACACAGAAATTTCATAGAGAAGAAAAACCTAGGTATCACACTGTTAAGTGATGAAGATACATCAATGATGCAAGAGTATGGAGTGTGGCAACTCAAGAAAAACTACGGTAAAGAGTATATGGGGGTCGTTCGTACAACACTCATCATAGACCCTGAGGGAGTGGTTCGTGCCATCTGGGAGAAAGTGCGTGTAAAAGAGCATGTAGCAAAGGTAAAAGAGAAGTTAGAGGAGTTGCAAAAAGCATAAAAGTTTGCTTTTTGCAGATTTTTACATTATGGGTTGTTCTTCAACTCTTCAATATTTATTTTAAAAACATTACACACTTGTTTAAAGATATTTTCTGCTTCGTCATAAAATTCTTTGGCATTAGCAAGTATTATAGGATCTGATTTTATTTCTAGATCTATTTTACTCACTAATATTTCAAGTTTGTGTACTTTTGGAATAGATACAAAAGCATCTTCCAATATAGCTTGAAAACTAGCCATAGATTTTGATCCCTTTTTCCAGGATCTCTTTACTAAACATACTGCCTATTTGCACAAACTTTTTGTTCATCGCTTTTGTATGTGTGATAACATCAATAGGTATAGTTTTTTGTAGATCTCTAAGAGCTTTTGAGATTTTAAGTTTTATATCCATATTTTCTTGAAAATTTTTTGGGATAAAATCATCATATTTAGCTTTGATAAATTATGATTTACAATGCCACATCACTAAAAGCTACTTTTAAACCTACTTTAGATACAATTCGCGGATTTTTCTTCAGTCTATGACTCAAGGAAATATTAACAGATTGTATCAAAAAGCTAGTGCGACCCGCTCTTTAGTGGTTATCGTTCGATACTCTCAAAGCCAACTAGCAAATCTCTGGCTAAAAAAGCCTTTAAGGACTACCCCTATGGTAACTATGAAAGACCTATTAGAATGTGGTGTACACTTCGGACACCAAACTCGTCGTTGGAACCCAAAAATGAAAAAGTACATCTTTGGTGTTCGTAAAAATATCTACATCATCGACCTACAAAAAACACTTCGTTACTTCCGTAACACATACCAAATCGTAGTAGATGCAGCAGCACAAGGACAAACTATCCTTTTCGTTGGTACAAAGAAACAAGCTCGTAACTCTGTACGTGAAGCTGCAATTGCATGTGGTATGCCATATGTAGATAACAGATGGTTAGGTGGTATGCTTACTAACTTTCCAACTATCCAAAAATCTATCCGTAAACTTGATGTTATCACCGAGATGCAAGAAAACGGTCAAATCGATCTTCTTACAAAAAAAGAAGCTCTTATGCTTTCTCGTAAAAAAGAAAAATTAGAGATGTATTTTGGTGGTATCCGTGATATGAAAAAACTTCCAGATATGCTTTTTGTTGTTGATGCAGTAAAAGAGCACATCGCTGTTTTAGAAGCACGTTGTCTTAACATCCCAGTAGTAGCTCCACTAGATACTAACTGTGATCCAGATCTTATCACTTACCCAATCCCAGGTAATGATGATGCTATCCGTTCTATCCAACTTTTTTGTCGTGAGATGACAGCAGCGATCAACGAGGGTAAAGCTCTTGCTGAGGGTGGTGCTGATGAGCAAGAAGAGGCTGCAGAAGAAGTAGCAGCTACAGAAGAAACTACAACAGAGGAAGCATAAGCATGGCAGCAATTACAGCAGCAATGGTAAAGGAGCTACGTCAAGCGACAGATGCTCCTATGATGGATTGTAAAAAAGTTTTAGTTGAAGCTGAAGGTGATATGGAAAAAGCAAAAGAGCTTCTAAAAGAGCGCGGTATCGCAAAAGCAGCTAAAAAAGCTGACCGTGTTGCAGCAGAAGGTCTTGTTGGTCTGAAAATGGCTGATGACTTTTCAAAAGCTACAGTAGTTGAGATCAACTCTGAGACTGACTTCGTTGCACAAAATGATGGTTTTAAAAACCTTGTAGCATCTACTGTTGAAGAGATCTACAACAACCAACCAGCAGATGTTGCAGCACTTATGGACTCTGCATTTGGTGAAGACTTTGTAGCACAAGTTGCTAAGATCGGTGAAAAAATCGAAGTTCGTCGTTTTGCTACAATGACTGCAGATGCAGATGAAGCTATGAACAGCTACATCCACTCTAACAACCGTATCGCAGTTATCATCAAAGCTAAATGTGACTCTGAAAAGACTGCAGAAGCTATGCGTGAGACTATGAAACAAGTTGCAATGCACGCTTCTGCGATGAAACCTACAACACTTTCATACAAAGATTTTGATGCTGAGTATGTAGAGAGTGAAACAAAAGGTCGTATCGAAGCTCTTAAAAAAGAGAACGAAGAGTTAAGCCGTCTTGGTAAACCTCTTAAAAACGTACCACAGTATATCTCTATGGTTCAACTTACAGATGAAGTTATGGCAAAAGCTGAAGCTGATATCAAAGCTGAACTTCTTGCGGAAGGTAAACCTGAGAAGATCTTAGATAAGATCATCCCTGGAAAAGTTGCTCGTTTTGTACTTGACAACACTTTGCTTGACCAAGAACAAGCACTTCTAGATCAACAATATGTTCTAGATGACAAACTTACAGTTGCACAAGCGGTAGAAAAAGCGGCAAAAGCTGCTGGTGGTACTGCTGAGATTGTTGAGTTTGTTCGCCTTGAAGTTGGTGAAGGTATCGAGAAAAAAGAAGATGACTTCGCTGCTGAAGTTGCAGCACAAATGGGTTAAGCCTCTTGGCTTTTCCCAAACTCAAAAGAGTTAAAAACTACTTGCCGATCACTGGCATTGACTCCATTTTATGAACATGTGAATTTTCTTCATCGTTTGGATGGGTTTTTGAGTAAGCATCCATCTTATCTACATACTCTTGTAGAGTAAACCATTTGTCATGTTTTTCCACATACTCAACTTTTTTTTCATCTGGCATGTTACTCTTAATGACTTTTTTCTCCATATATTTTTCTTGGATCTTTTTATCTTTGGAGACTGTTGGTGTCCACTCTTTATCTACCCAGTCATCAAGTATGTTTTGCATCGCACCACTTTTTTTTGTACTGTTTGTTGGCGAGATACTCTCTAAAGCACTGTTTTGTGAAGGGGTTGGTTGCATTTGTGAACCACAACCCAAAAGAAAAAAAACACTAAAAATGGTTGTTGTTATTTTTGGTAAAGCTTTCATAAATAGCATTATAGCAAAGAAATCTGATGAAAAAATATTCACTTGGGCTAAGAAAACTCTTATTTTGATATGTTATACTTCTGCATATTGAAATATAGAGGAGAATATATGAAATTTACAAAAATGAGTTTAGTAGCAGCGCTACTAGTTGGTTCAAGTGCGTTCGCTTTAGAAAACACAAAAGTTAGTGGTGATGCTAAACTTTACTACAGTACATCTGATGCTAAAGCATCTTTAACTGATGATACAACTTTGTTTAACAAAGATAACTCTGCAGCTGATATCGCTCTTAGCTTAGATGCAACTACTGATGTTATGAAAAATGATTTAGTATCTATCTCTGCTGGTGCTGGTATGACTGTTCTTACTACACTTGGTTTAGAAAACAGCCTTGTATCAAATGTATGGGGTTCTGCTCATACTGCAACTGCTCCAACTGGTGCAGATTATGGTAGAGCACTTGGTGGTGCTAAAGTTAATACTGCTTGGTGGGTAGATGAAGCATGGGTAGCTGCAACAGCTGGTAAAACAACTCTTAAACTTGGTCGTATGGAGCTTGATACTCCTTTAGCATTTACTGAAACTTGGTCAGTTGAGAAAAATACTTTTGAAGCAGTAGTTGTTCTTAACCAAGATATCCCAGATACAACTTTGGTTGGTGCTTATGTTGGTAACGGTAATGGTAATGAAGCTTTTGGTGAAAATGTACACAGTAATGTACAAGCACTAGGTTTAGCTGCTGCTGGTATTGTTAATGCTAATGGTGAGTTCTCTACATTTGGTACAGATGGTGCATTTGCAGCTGGTATCGTAAACAACTCTTTCAAACCACTTACTGTTCAAGCATGGTACTATGACTTAACTCGTCTTGCAGAGGCTTACTGGTTACAAGCTGATTTGAATATGGAAGGTATCTTAGCTGGTGCACAATACACTTCAACTAAAGTTGGTGATGGTGACTCTTCTGGTACATTTGCTGTAATGGCTGGTTATGAGATGAAAGATATGGTAACTGCAAAAGTTGCTTACTCTCAAACATCTGACAAAGGTGATTTACATGGTGCAAATACTGCAACAGGTACTGGTGCATCTAAACTTTATACTGAAGCATGGTGGAACTATGGTAAAGTAACTCAACTTGATACTTCTGCTATCTCTGTTTCTGTAGAATCTCCAGTAAATGGTATGGTAGATT
>JAMORZ010000007.1 GCA_027063295.1 Sulfurimonas sp. | reverse complement strand
GAACAGATGAAATACTGGATGCACCCTAAAGGAGTAGATCACTACATCGGCGGGATCGAACATGCGATACTTCATCTTTTATATGCTCGTTTTTTTACAAAAGTATTTCGTGATTTGGGGTATGTTGATTTTGATGAGCCGTTTGAGAAACTTTTAACGCAAGGTATGGTGCTCAAAGATGGTGCGAAAATGTCAAAGTCAAAAGGCAATACTGTTGATCCTGATGCAATCATAGAAAAATATGGTGCAGATACAGCAAGACTTTTCATCCTCTTTGCTGCACCGCCAACACAAGAGCTGGAGTGGAACGACTCTGCTGTTGAGGGTTCATACAAGTTTATCAAACGTTTTTTTGATAGAAGTTCAAATGTAGTGCCAACAGAGACTAAGCCAACTATAGATCATGCTTCACTTTCAAAAGAGGAAAAATTTGCTCGTAAGAAAGTGTATGAAGCACTTGTGAGAAGCAATGAAGTGTTCTTTGAACGTTACACTTTTAATACTATGATAGCAGGTGTAATGGAAGCAATGAATGCACTTAATGCTCAATCAAATGCAGATGTGTGGAGTGAGGGTTACTGGATCCTTAGCTCTATTATGGAGCCTGTTATTCCACACACATGTTGGGAGATCTCTGAGAAATATTTTGGACTCAAAAACTTGACACCTCAAGAGATTGTAGAGGAAGTTTTTGTAGCAGACAGCATCACTCTTGGTGTCTCTGTCAATGGAAAAAACAGAGGTGAGATAGAGGTTGCTCCAGATGCATCAAAAGAGCAGATTTTAGAGACAGCAAAAGCTGAGATAGCAAAATGGATAGAGGGCAAAGAGATTGTCAAAGAGATCGTTGTGCCTAAGAAACTTGTTAACTTGGTTGTAAAAGGATAGATGTTGCGTTTTGTATCTGCACTGCGTTTTATTGTATCAGCATTACTTCTTGTAAGTGTTGCTGGGTGTGGGTACAAACCAAGTGCAAAGTATTCAAGAGAGGTAACAGGAGATCGTATTAGTACGAGTGTTGTTATCTCTGCACAAGATCCTGAAAATACGGTTGTTATCAAAGATGCAGTTGATGCTGCAATTGTAGAGATATTTCATGCTTCTCTTGCAAGTAGAAGAAACTCAGATACTCATCTTGTTTTAACGATCTCTCCACCAAGTTATACTCCTATACAGTATGATGACAATGGATATGTAGTCTCTTACAGAGCAACAATTCGCTTAAAGATAACTCGCCATAGTAAAGATACGACAAAGAGCTATAATACTAAAGGAACTTATGATTTTATCATCGATCCAAATGCGATTATAACAGATCAGCAACGTTTTGATGCGATTAAGTATGCATCGATCAAGGCAATTTCTGCATTTATAGCAATGGTTTCTGCTGAGGGAAGTCGTAGATAACAAAAAAGGGTATTCATGACAATACAAAGTATAATTAAAAAATCACTCAAACGTTTAGAGTTAGAGGGAAAACTTCTAACACCTGACTTTTATGCAGAAGCATTTTGTAAAGAAGCAACAAAAGTAAATATGCAAGTCGAAGATTGTAACCATGTAAAAAAATACTCTGCTCAGCTTAACAAAGAGTTTCAAAAAGATTTGAAAAATTATCGTATTCAAACGATGAATGAACTTGTTAGATTTTTAATCTCAAAACTCAATCGTACAAATACCTCTCAATGTTCAGAGATAGTTGAGTCTCAAACGCAACTACTGAAAAGAGTATTTCAAGTTATCAGTGTATTGCACAACAAAGAAGCAAGTGAGTTGGCAAGTCGCTCTCTTGATTTGATCGCACATGCACCTGGTGCATCTCAGATAGATCAGTTTCGTCAGTTATGGGTTAATTTTCTTACAACATACGATGATACTTTTTTACAACAACTCCAAGCATTAGGTGATATAGATAGTAGTGATTTGAAAAAAACAGTTGAGAATTTTCATCTGACATTAGAAAATACTGCTCAAGATGCTTCACAACTTGATTTAGAGAAGATTGCTTCTTTGCTAGTTGCGTCATTTGTTCCCTCTATTGCGTCGAGTGTCAATGATAAGATAGCAGATATCTCTCAACGTATTCGAAGTAATCCTCAGCTTTTAGAGAGTGATTCGATAGAATCAGATATCAAAACAGCAATCATATTAAGAATAGCTCTTGATAAAGCAAGTGTCAAAGAGATGGTAGAGTCTTTAGATGGAGTTCTTGATAAATTAAGTCTTCGTCTTATTGATATGATAGAGAGTTCTGATGCTTCAACTGTTGAGATACAAAAGATTAAAAAAGATCTTGAGAGTTATAGTGAAGAATCTGTAACAAACTTTAAAATTGCACATAAAAAACTCTTTACCATTGCAGTAGCTCTTGAAGAAAATACACAGCTTTTAAGTAAAGATTTGAAGTGTCATTCAGAAGAGGTAACGAAGTTAAGTAAGAAAGTACATAGATTAGAAAAAGAGCTAGAAGCTGCACGCAAGGAGTCAAAAGAAGACTTTTTGACAAAACTTTACAATAAACGTGCACTTGATGAACTTTTAGAGATGAAAGAAGCAGAATTCAATCGTTATGGTCATAACTACTCTGTTGTGATGATGGATTTGGATCACTTTAAAAATGTAAACGATACCTATGGTCATGAAGCAGGGGATGCAGTACTTTCTGCATTTGCAAAAATACTAAAAAAAGAAGCACGCAGTGTTGATGTGATTGGTCGTTTTGGTGGAGAGGAGTTTTTAGCGGTTTTAAGTGAAACAGATACAAAAGGTGGTGTAATATTTGCTGAAAAAGTGCGTAAACATGTAGAGAGAGCTAAGTTTATGTACAAAGGTAAACGTATAAAAGTTACTGTTTCATCTGGTGTTTCTGAACGCGCAAGACATGTTTCACTCCAAGCGGTGATCAACTCCGCAGATGAGTACCTTTACAAAGCAAAAAGTAGTGGACGTAACCAGGTGGCATACAAATAGTATGAAGGTATTAGAGTTTTTAGAAGAAAAACCACTTTATTATAGTGAGATTGACTATACTCGTATGCCAAGAGTCTATCACTCTATCAAAGAGTATCTTCATATTCCAAAAATCATCCATCTTGTCGGTACAAACGCAAAAGGGACAACAGGACGTTTTTTAGCAACAGCACTACATAGAGCAGGGTACAAGACAGGACACTATACCTCTCCCCATATTATTCGTTTTCATGAGCGTATCTGGATAGATGGAAGAGATGTGTTAGGTGAAGAGTTAGAATCAGCCCATGAAACACTTTTGAAGTTGTTAAGTTTAGATGATGCGAAAAGTTTGAGTTATTTTGAGTACACTACTCTTTTGGCTATGGTGGTTTTTCAAGAGTGTGAGTATGTTGTATTGGAAGCTGGTTTGGGCGGAGAACATGATGCAACCGCGGTATTTGACAATATTTTAACTATTATTACCCCTATCGATAAAGATCATGAAGCATTTTTAGGTGAAACTATTGATGAGATAGCACAAACCAAACTCAAAGCTGTACAAAAAAGAGCTGTTATTGCACCGCAACATCACCCAGATGTGTATA
>JAMORZ010000006.1 GCA_027063295.1 Sulfurimonas sp. | reverse complement strand
ACTCAGTGAACAAAATGCTCCAAAAGTTGGTCTAAAGCATGATCTAACACCAGTACCTACAACTCCTAAAAAGGAACACAATCTAGATGAGCTCTAGCATTTTTGAATCTTCAAAGGAGGTCTTTGTAGATGTTGTAAATCACAAGGATTATGTACAATTAGATAGAGTTTCAACGATTTATCAATCGTTAAAATACTCTATCAAAAAACCTTTAAAGATGATTTTGTTGTTTGGAAAACCAGGTACTGGTAAAAGTATGTTTTTAACAAAACTCTACAACGATATCTCTTCAACTCAGCCTGTATATCTTTATCAAACCCCAATTTTAGATGAAAGTGAATTTTACAAAACTCTTGCTCAAGATATTTACGGAACTAAGTATATGGGTGAATTAAACTTTACACAATTTATGAAGATAGTTGAAAATAATTCATTAGACTCTATCCCTATCGTTTTACTTGATGAAGCACAACTCTACTCTGATGTTCTTATGGAAAAAATTCGTCTTTTATCTGATACAAGAACCATTAAATTTGTTATCACTCTTCACAAAACAGAAAAAGAAGACCTCATTGCAAAAGAGCATTTTCAAACACGTATTTGGGAGACGATTGAGCTTGAAAACTCTTCACTCGCTGAACTTAAGATTTATATCCAAAAAAAACTGATGAAAGCAAACTGTTTTGACACAGCAAATATGTTCACAAACAAAACCGTACAAAAAATCTATAAGTTTACTAATGGAAACTACAGAGATACAAATAAACTACTTTATACCCTTTTTGAGATCTATACCATATATGAAAAAGATCATAAACTCTCCTCAATTGGTACATCACAAATCTCTACCAAGATCATAGAGATGGCAGCTATACATACAGGACTAGTTGATGCTTGATATAAATGAATTAGAACAACGTTGGCTTCGATATAAGATAAAATCTTACATCCCTCATGGTGTCATTGTTATAAGCCTTATTGTCATCATATCTATCGTTGTATTGTTTATGGGAAAAATGGATACAAAAGAGAGTGTTCAAGTTGCTCAAAAAAAGAAACAACTCCCGCAAAAGCAACAAAATATTGCACAAAGTAAGCCAAAACCTACACAACAAGTTACACATAATACAATAAAAAAAGCACCTCAAAAAACACAACTGCATCAAGAACCAGTTTATACAAAACAAACCCAACAAAAAATAGTTCTTCAACCCTCTTTGGGATTTATGAAAAATATGCAACAATCTTCATTACCTTATTATGAAACATCACCACTTCAAAACACTCCACAAACTCAAATGCAACAACCAACAACTCGTTACCAACAACTCAAACAACAACCAAAACTAATACAAAACGAAGTTGTTACAAGTACACAAACAGTAGAAGAAGATAAAATTATCCCTGAAGAAGAGAGTAAAAAAATAACTATTCAAAGACATAATGCACGAGAAGATATCGCAGGTGTTATAAAACGTTTCAAAAAAAACAACAATCCTGCTTTAAGTCTCTTTGTTGCAAAAAAATATTATGAACTTGGAGAATATAGAAAATCTTATAACTATGCACTTATTACAAACCAAATCAATAGTAACATTGAAGCAAGTTGGTTGATATTTGCAAAATCACTTGTAAAACTTGGTGAAAAAGAGATGGCGATTAAAACATTAACAAAATATGTCCAAAGTTCTAATTCTGGGAATGCAAGATTGCTTCTCAACGAAATAAAACAAGGAAAATTTAGATGAGAATACTACTTTTTTTACTTCTAACCCTTACACTTCATGCTAGCCTTAAAGAGGATATGTTTCACCTCTACCAAAATGAAAAATATGCTGATGTTTGTACAATGGGATTTGAACATTTTAATCAAAATGTCAAAGATGAAGAGTTTGTTTCTTTGTATGCTTTTGCCTGTTTAAAATCAGATAATATCGATAGACTTGCAACACCTATTGCACTTTTAAAATTCACAAAAGAAGCACGTGCAAACTCTGCATATTTTTCAGTTATCTTGATGCAAAAGAAACTTTTATTTCATGCACTCAACGATAACTACACTTTAGCAAAACTGGAGTTACCAACTACAGACTATGTACTCTCTCGTGTTTTTGATCTTTATGCAAAACTTGGGCAACATGAACCAAGAACTTTTTATCTTTTTGAAGATCCAAAAGATCCAAAATTAACATACAAACTTTATCTTTTAAAGAATGATAGATTAAATAAAATGGTGATTGAGGAGTATTATGATACAATATCTCTCAAACGTCATGTTTACTGGTAGGATAATATCGTGGATAGAATAACAACAGACTTACTTGCTAATGGCTCTATAATGAAGGGTCAGGTCGATAGGCTTTTAAAAAAAGGGATCAGTGAATATCTTATACTTCGAGATATAACACTTTCTGGTTTTATGACTATGGATCGCCTTGTGCGTTTTATAGTACAACAGGTTCGTGATGGTGTTTATGATCTCTCCATTATCGATAATTATGACTATATCAGTGAAAAAGCTGTTTTAGAAAAGCTTGCTACTGAACTTGACCTTCTTTTTGTTGATCTTGATTCTGTTGATATGGACTACAATCTTACAAGTAAGGTTCCACTTTCACAACTTCAAAAGTATAATGTCATTCCTGTATCAATGGATGAGATGAGTGTAACTGTAGCTTTTCACGATCCACTCAACATAGAAGCACAAGAAGCAGTACAAAGACTTTTTCCAAGAAAAGTGCTTAAGATTGCTCTTGCAACCAAAAAACAGATAGAATCGTATCTGTACAAAATCGCTCTTAAAGATAGTGTTAAAGACCTTGTAAGCAAAATTCGAGAAGAGCTTAATTCTATTGCCAGTTTAGAGGAACAACAAGAAGCATCTTCTATCTTAATGCTTATTGATGTTGTTTTAAAAACATGTATTCATGGTCGTGCGAGTGATATTCATATTGAACCAACTGAGAAAAACTGTGTAGTTCGTGGTCGTGTTGATGGAAAGCTTACTGAGATGTTTATCTTTGAAAAAGATATCTACCCTCCTCTTGCATCACGTCTCAAGCTTTTAGCAAATCTCGACATCGCAGAAAAACGTAAACCTCAAGATGGACGTTTCTCGACACTTGTTGGAAGTCGCGAGTACGATTTTCGTATCTCGACTTTACCGATCCTTTATGGTGAATCTATCGTTATGCGTGTACTTGACAAGCAAAAAGCACTTGTAAAGCTTGAAGAAGCTGGTATGGATGAGGCAAGTTATAAAAAACTCATTGCAGGACTTCAAGCACCATATGGTATCATCTTGGTAACTGGTCCGACTGGTTCTGGTAAAACAACTACACTCTATGGTGCTTTAAACGAGCTAAGAAATGTAGAAGACAAAGTTATCACTGTTGAAGATCCTGTCGAGTACAGAATGAATCTTATCCAACAAGTTCAAGTAAATGCAAAAGTTGGACTGAGCTTTGCAGATGCTCTGCGTTCTATCCTCCGTCAGGATCCAGATAAGATTATGATTGGGGAGATTCGTGATCAAGAGACTCTTGAGATTGCTATAAAAGCTGCACTTACAGGGCATATGGTTATCTCAACTCTACACA
>JAMORZ010000005.1 GCA_027063295.1 Sulfurimonas sp. | reverse complement strand
CCATAGGTGCTGATTCGAGCTATTTTCTCATCTTTGGAGGGGTTGTTGAGGGGGCTATGAAGTCTATCCTTACAACAGGTGCATCGCTCAAAGTGGCAAACTTGCTTAAAAACAACACCCCGCTAGTAGGTGCGAAGATGGGATTTACTCCTTACAGTTTAGAGCAGATAAACCTTTTTAACAAAAACAACTCCTATACACAGTATGTTATCCCTGCTGTATTTGTACTTATCTTACAACAAACGATGCTCATAGGTTTGGGTATCTTTGGTGGTGGGATCAATGAAAGAGCATATAAAAACTATAACTATGAGACAAACACTCTGTATGTTATGTTATCTCGTTATATCATCTTTGTAACACTCTTTTTTATCCATCTTCTTTTTTATTTTGGATTTAGTTTCTCTTTTTTTGGCATAACACACTTAGCATCTATACCTGATTTAATTGCGTTTTCATTTTTGTTTTTATCTGCAACACTCTTTTTTGGTATTTTTATTGGTGCACTTTTTAGTTCAAGAGAGATAGCAACTCCAGCTGTACTTTTTAGCTCCCTTGCTCTTGTATTCTCTGCTGGGTTTGTTTGGCCATTGGAAGCTTTGCCATCGTGGCTTGTAGTGTTTTCTAACTTTTTCCCTTCAACACCTGCTATTGAGGGGTTTTTAAAGCTAAATCAGATGGGTGCAGAGATGCAGATGGTGTTAAAAAATGCACTTATTTTGTTTGCACAAGCTTTCTTTTATGCAATTTTAGGATATTATTTGTTAAACAAAAAAAGGAAAAATCTTGGCAAAATTTGAAAACGTAACAGTTGTAAAAGAAGCAAATATCTACTATGATGGAAAAGTAACAAGTAGAACAGTTGAGTTTGAAAATGGTGAAGTAAAATCTCTTGGTATTATGCTACCAGGTGAATATACATTTAACACAGCAGATAAAGAGATTATGGAGATTATGAGTGGTGAGCTTGAGATCAGACTCAAAGGTGAAGATTGGAGAGTGCTTAATACTCCTGAGACTTTTGAGGTAGAAGCTTCCTCCTCTTTTGATTTAAAAATCAAAACAGTAACTGATTATTGCTGCTCATATATAAAATAGAACAATGAAAACAAACAATAACTTTCACATCCTTATTGTAGATGATGAAAAGTTTAACATAGAACTCGCAGCGATCTATCTTAAAGAGGAGGGGTATAAACTCTCCTTTGCACTCAATGCAACTGCGACATTTGAGAGTATAATGAAACACGATATAAGTTTGATTTTACTCGATATCAATATGCCTAAAAAAGATGGATTTGAAGTATGTCAAATGCTCAAAGAGGATCCAAAAACAAAAGATATCCCTGTCATCTTTCTTACTGCACAAACAGATATAGAGTATATCTCTCGTGCATTTGAGGTGGGTGGTGCTGATTATATTTCAAAACCTTTCAATGGTATAGAACTCAAAGCAAGAGTAAAAACACAACTCCAAAACCTTGCATATCTTGAAGAGATAAAACACAAGCAATCAAAACTTGCTCAACTTAGTATCATAGACCCTTTGACAAAACTTCATAATGGCTTGTATTTTGATTCGAAGATGAAAATCTATCAGAGCAAAGAGAAAGCTTTTTGGTTTGTTTATATTAAGATTAAAGGGTTTGAAAAGATAAACAAACTCTATGGTTTTTTTAGAGCAAATAAAATTATCCGTATCTTCTCTAAAATCTTGCAAGATGCTGCTCCTTCAAAAAGTATTGTGGCAAAACTTCATGGTGTAAGTTTTGCCATACTTTTAAAAGATTATGACAAAGCAACGATCCAAAAGCTTTATGAAACTATAGCTTTGGAAGTTTCAAAAGATAAAGAGTTTAACGGAGCAGTAGAGTTTTCAACAGTGTTGTACAATGTACAAGACAGCTCTTTGAGTATCCCTATGTTATATAAAAATGTTCAGATGGGAATTGACAAGATAGAAGATACTTACGAAAAGTTTTTGTTTTTGTAATTATGAGCGAAAACGGAGTTGAAAACAGCTTCCCTCTTGGGAGGTTTTCACTTCGATCTCTATCTGCATAGCTTCAGCTAAACGCCGTACAATATCAAGACCTATTCCACTACTGTGCTCTGCACTGTAATGTCTTTGAAATATTTTTTGAGGTTCATCTATCCCCTTACCGCTATCTTCTATACAAAGTGTGTTTTTATCGGTATATACCTTAACAAATCCGTTAGTTTTGTTGTATTTACAGGCATTGGAAATGATATTTTGGACGATCTGTTTGAGTGCATTTGCATTTGCTTTTGCCATAAAGTTGCAACACTCCATTTCAAATGTAAGATCAGTATAGATAGCTTTATAAACAACCACAACATCCTCAGCAACTTTACAGATATCAATATTTTCAACCTGAAAAGTCTCCTCTTGGAGTAAAAGTGTAAGATTTTCGTGAAGTTCGGAGATATCATAAACACTTCTGTTTAAACGCATCAGGGCTTTGTTGTCTTGGAGTTGTGGAAGTTTCTCGATGAGTTTCATATTGAGTTTGATTGATGTTACAGGTGTGTTGAGATCGTGGATGAGATCTTTTGCAAATTTATCAAGCTTTATGATACTTTCTTGAAGAGGTCTAAGTGCTGTTTTTGCCATAATGTAGCTGATGGAGGCAAATACAAACAGAAGAAAAATCTGCACACCTATCACCATCTTTTTAAGTTCCCAAAGTTCATCTAGGAGATGCTGTTTTTGTTTGTACACTACGAGATAATCGTGTGTTGAGTGCATAGGAAGGATCTTACTTAACTCTTTTTGTTCAACTTTGAAGTTTCTTATATCTATATGCTTATCTTTAAGTGTGACAAATTTGTAGTGATACCCTTTTTTGTATGCTTGTAAACTTTGTTGTGTTTTGATGTGACGAGCATACTCGATAAGTGAAAACTCTTCAGCTTTGAGATAGTGTGCTTCCATCTGAACATAGTAAAAGTGTCCAGCAGTTAAGATAAGAACAGCAACACTAACAAAGTAAGTGATAAAAAACTTCAAAAAAGCTGTTTTTTCATAATTATGCAAGACGGTATCCTATACCTTTGATGGTTGTGATGGGTAAACCTATCTTTCTGAGTTTGTTGATATGCACACGAAGTGCACCCTCACTCATCTCTCCATCATGAGAGAGTGTTTCAAAGATCTGCTCTTTTGGAAGTGTTTTTTGTACATTTTTAAAAAAAAGTTTGCTTAGTTCTAGCTCATAGGGTGCAAGTTTGACAAACTTACCATCTTTGTAGAGTTCATTTTTTTCGATGTTAAAACTAAAAGGTTCTACAACGATATCATGTGCATAGCTATTGTAAGATTTTCTCAGTAGTGCATGGATTCTAATGAGAAGCTCATCAAAATCAAATGGCTTTTTCATATAATCATCTGCACCTATCTCAAAACCATGTGCCAAAGACGCTACATCTGTAAGTGCTGTTAAAAAGATAGCTGGTGTTGTATTTCCACTTTCACGTAAGCTTTGAAGAAGTTCAAAACCGTTGAGAAATGGAACATTGACATCTAAGAGCATCAGATCAAACTCATCTAAATAAGTAGCATCAAGAGCCATCTCACCATTTGAAACATGAGTTACACTAAAAGA
>JAMORZ010000004.1 GCA_027063295.1 Sulfurimonas sp. | reverse complement strand
CTCTTGATGCTGTTAAAAAGATAGCTGGTGTTGTATTTCCACTTTCACGTAAGCTTTGAAGAAGTTCAAAACCGTTGAGAAATGGAACATTGACATCTAAGAGCATCAGATCAAACTCATCTAAAAAAGTAGCATCAAGAGCCATCTCACCATTTGAAACATGAGTTACACTAAAAGATTCACTCTCTAACAATTCGATCAATGTTTCTGATAATACATTATCATCTTCAAGAAGTAAAATTTTTATCATAGGGTATTGTACTTATTTGGTATTAAGTAGATGTTAATAAAAGGGTGAGAAAAAAATGGTAGAGTTTCATTATGAATACTCAAACTTCTCATAAAAATCTACTTTCTTGGTACGACAAACATGGGCGACATCAACTTCCATGGCGAAATACTGATGATCTTTATCATATTTATCTAAGTGAGATTATGCTTCAGCAAACACAGGTAAACAGGGTTAGAGATGAGTATTATCCACAGTTCTTGCAAAGATTTTCCACACTTAAATCACTTGGAGAATCTCCTTTGGATGATGTTTTAAGTATGTGGAGTGGTCTTGGGTATTATCGTCGTGCTAAAAATCTTCACAAAACAGCACAGCTCACACAAGGGATCTTGCCAACTACACTCAAAGAGCTCAAAAAACTTCCAGGTATTGGTCAATACACTGCAAGTGCTATCTGTTCATTTGGACTTCATCAGGCTGTAACTGTTGTAGATACTAACATCTCAAGAGTTATAAAACGTTATTTTGCTTTGCTTGATGTAAGTGAAAAGGTTGTTAGTGAGTATGCCAAAGGTTTTTTAAATACTCACAATCCACGAGATCATAACTTGGCACTTATGGATCTGGGTTCTTTGGTGTGTGTGCCTAAAAATCCAAAATGTGATGAGTGTCCTTTGTTCGATAGCTGTCAAGGGAAAGATGAAGCACAACTCTACACAAAAACAAAGAAAAAAGAGTATATCTCTATGGAGCTTTTTTTTGGGGTTTGTATCAAAGATGGTAAAATAGCTCTACATCTTTCAGATGATAATATGTACAAAGATATGCTTGTTCTTCCAAAGGTTGAGCCCCTTGAGGAAAATCTCTTGGGAAGTTTTAAACATGCTTATACAAAGTATAGGTTAGATGTTCATATCTATAGCATAGATGAGTTAGATGGGGAGTTTGTTTGGTTGTGTGCTGAGGAGTTTGAAAATGCTCCCATCTCCTCACTTACAAGAAAAGCACAAAAGTTTTTTCATAAAAAGGGGTTGTAAATAAAACAAACATTTCAAGTACAAAATGTTAAATGTGGTGGGTGTGCAAATACACTCAAAAGTAAGCTAACAGAGCAATTTGGTGAAATTGAGGTCAATCTTGATGTGATGCCAAGGGAGATTACACTTGTTATAAATGATAATGAGATACCTTCATTGCGTTTAGCTCTAAAATCTCTTGGTTATCCTATGGTAGATGAGGAGTTGAACTTTTTTCAAAACAGTTCTGCTCAAGCAAAAAGTTTTGTTTCTTGTGCTATAGGCAAGTTTGAACAAAACTAACATTATGTTAGTTTTGTTAGCTTATGCTTGAAGAAGTGTAGCCAAAGGTTCTTCTGTTTTGTTGATATCAAAATCAATCTGTGCTACTACTCCAATCTCTCCACTTTCTTGAAGAAAAATACCACTGCGTTTGAGTTCACCAAGTGTTTCGTTTTGTTGCGTTTTATAGCTGTACTGAGTTTGGGTATTGCCTAAGAAGATTGCACCCACATCTGCATCACCAAGGGCGATGAGTTCGCGAGTATCACTCTGCTCATCTTTGAGCCATATTTGGAGTTTCTCAAAGATAGCATCATTTTCATCTATCCAGTTGTTATGATCATCATCATAATTTGCAAGATCACAAAACCCATCTTCCCCTTGTGTTCCAAAGAGTTCTGAACCATTATTGATGATACCATCATTGTTTTTATCATACACCAAAAAACCGTTTCCAGCAGAAAGTTCTGGGATGTTTTCTTTTTTTCCATCATTATCCAGATCAAACGAAAAACGTGTTTGTTCAAGTTGTGGAAGATCACCCTCTAAGTTGATCACCAAAGGGTCAAAAGGGGTGTAGATATCTATACGATTTTCTATCACAAAATTTCGGCTCATTGAGAAGTCAAGCTCAAGGTTTATCTCCCCTTTATCTGTTTGAAGAGAACCTGTTGTACAAAAAGATACGCTCTCAAACTCCTCATACTGCTCTTGGAGTGAAACGTGTGTATATCCAACTATATCTTTTTCTTCAAGAGGTTGTTTTTGTATACGTCCTTGGAGCATTGAGATGAGTTCATTGACTATCTCACTGAGAGTTCTTGACTTATCATAGTCAAAACGTTTGAGATTTTTTTCTGTCTCAGGTTCTGTTATGTAGCTCTCAAAGCTAAGAGTGGAGCTTTGCATGGTTTTGTATGAAACAGTGTGTGAAGCCATTGTTATGTTGTCTGATACGATTTTCATCTTACACCTCGTTGTGTAGCACTTACTTCCTTCCCTGAAGAGCTAAAAGTAGGTTTTCCTTAGCCTCTATAACCTCTAAAGCAAAAGAGATTCCTTTTATTTAGTGTATAATACTTCTAATAGAACATAAAGGCTTAGATATTTTACTAACAAACCAAACATACACAGAGCAGTTTCGCTCATTTTACCAAACACATAAACCAAAAAACTTTGAAGATGCCATTGAAAAGTTTGCCATCTTTGGTGGTGTTGAGTGGGGTAGAGTTGATACTTCACAAGATTGTTTCACACTTATTGAAAAACTTATTTTAGATGACTATGGCTATATCCGCAACGACATCACAGACCTCACGGGTGGGCTTCCACTTTACCACTCCATCTTGAGTGCTATCGCTCTTGGTGATGGGAAACTCCACTCTGTTTACAAACGTGCAAATGTTAGTGAGCATGTGGGTGATAATGCAGTTGAAGATTTGGTGGAAAAAAAAATCATCAAGATAGCAAAAGCAAAAAAAGGGGATGACAGACTCTACTTCACTACTCCGTTTTTGCGTTTTTGGTTTGCATTTGTTTCACCACTTTTTAAAGGTGTTCGCGATGGTGACTACAGCGAAGTAAAAGAGAGATGGGAGAACAAACGCAGTGAGTTTTTCTCAGAGGTTTTTAGCAGACTCTCAAGGGAGGTTGTAAAAAAACAACTCAAAGAGTTGCAGATAATGAAGCTCTCTAGTTATATCCAAAACGACACGATGTTAGATATCTACCTCAAAACAAAAGATAAAAAGGTGTTTGTTGGTGTAGTAAAATATACAAACTCAAAAGTGAAAAAATCACTCCTCACACAGCTAGAGCAAACAGCTAAAGAGCTTGGAGTAGAGCCTGATGGCTACATCATCGTCTCAAAGTCTGGTTTTAGCTCAGAACTAAAAAGTCTAAAAAAGAAAACACCCCTTACACTTTTGACACTCAAACATTTTAAAACTCTACTAGAAGATATATCTTAGTAGAGTTTTGGAGCTACACCATCTTGAGCCTCTTTGTAAGTGGCATAAGCTTGGACTGCATTGTTTTGTTTTTGAACATCACGAAGCTCACTGATGATCGTTGCTGTTTGATCATTTGAGGAGTATGCCCCATCTGTAGCAACAGCAAGATAGATCTCAACTTGTGATTTTTTTGAATTTACTTC
>JAMORZ010000003.1 GCA_027063295.1 Sulfurimonas sp. | reverse complement strand
ATGATATCTCCAACAGCTTTTACTATTACACTTGCACTGCAAGATGCATCTCGTGACTTTGACTGGATAACACTCTCTTTAGAGTTTTATGATGTTTTTGATGCTTCTTTGATTGATAATGACAAACTTCCTTTTGTCAATTTTACAGAAGGTGCGACATTGGAATATGACGAAGGTTTTTACTTCCAGATCAATGCAGCAACATTTTATATAAAATCAAAAACCTTAAAGTACCAAGAGGGAAGTTTTTAACACTTTCTTCTGAGCCCATCTCCCTCTTAATGCTACCTAAGTATCATAAAAACTCACTTTTTTTCGTTACAATATTGCTAAAAAAGGAGTAAGTTATGAGAGTTGTTTGTCCACACTGTTTTAGTGTTAATAATGTACCAAAAAAAGATTCTTACAAAAAAGCCAACTGTGGTAAATGTAAAAACTCACTACTTGACACCAAACCTATAGAGTTAAACGATACAAACTTTGATGATGTTGTTGTCAATAGCGAACTTCCTGTGGTTGTTGATTTTTGGGCACCTTGGTGTGGTCCATGTCAAATGATGGCACCAAACTTTGAACGCTCAGCAACTAAGTTTCCACTCAAGGCACTTTATGCAAAAGTCAATACTGAAGATGCTCAAATGCTTGGTGCACGGTTCGCAATACGAAGCATCCCAACTTTAATCGTATTTCAAAATGGCAAAGAGGTTCATAGAGTCAGTGGAGCTCTAGATGAAGCATCTCTAAGCAATATGGTTCAAAACTTTACATTTTAATTTAAAGTGTTATAATATACACAATTCAAAATAAGGGTAAACAATGCAAGAGTATTATGTTTTGGCAGTTGATGATGAGCCATTTAATTTAGATCTCATAGAAGCTGCATTTGCACAGTATGAGTATATCAATATCACGTATGCTACAAGTGGTAAAGAAGCTCTTGCAATCCTTGAAAAGAACTCTTTTCATGTTGTTTTGCTTGATATCAGTATGCCAAGTATGGATGGCTTGGAGGTACTAAAAAATATCAAATCTCAAGAGTCTTTACAACATATCCCTATCTTGATGGTAACAGCAAACACAGAAAAAGAGAAAGAAGCTCTATTGCTTGGAGCAAGTGATTTTATCTCAAAACCTTACGATATTGATATCTTATATGCAAGAACTATTAACTATGCACAACTTAGTTACTACACAACCGAAGTTCAAAACAAAAACCTCTCACTCGAATCTAAAGTACAAGAGAGAACACAAGAACTCACAAAAGCTCTTCAGATATCAAAAGAAACGGAGTTTGAAATATCAACACGTCTTGGCAAGGCGGGTGAATTTAGAGATCCAGAAACTGGTGGACATATCAAACGTATGAGTCACTACTCATGGTTACTTGCAAAACTCTATGGTTTAGATGAGAAAGAGAGTGAACTTATCCTCTATGCTTCACCACTCCATGATATTGGCAAGATTGCCATTAAAGACAATATCCTTCTTAAACCTGGTCGCTTTAGTGAAGATGAGTATAAAGAGATGCAAAAACATGCAGAGCTTGGTGCTCAGATGCTACAAGGTGCACAAAAATACCCTGTACTCAATGCTGGATACGTTATAGCCCTTGAACATCATGAAAAGTATGATGGAAGCGGCTATCCTGCTGGGAAAAAAGGGGATGATATCCATCTCTATGCACGTATTGTTGCTATTGCTGATGTTTTTGATGCACTTAGCTCAAAACGGTGCTATAAAGATGCAATGCCACTTGAAAAAGTACTTGAAATTATGAAAAAAGATACAGGAAGTCATTTTGATCCGAAATTGATGGAACTTTTTTTTAATAACTTAGATAAATTTTTAGAGATAAAAGAGAAATTTAAAGATGAAGAGTAAACGATGCAACATATAACATTTGATATCACCAACAAAAAAGCATATAAAGATGCTTTGAAAAAAGCTAAAAATAAAAAATATAAGACAAAACTTATCCAAATTTTCACTTCCCTTGATACAAAAAAAGATATCCAAAAACTTCTTAGAAAACTTAACAAAGATTTTACAGATACTCTCATCATTGGAACAACAACAGCAGGAGAGATATCATCTGCAAAAATGTACGAAGATACAACTATCATCTCTCTTTCACTCTTTGAAAAAACACAACTATCTGCTCACTATGTAAAAAACATCAATACAAAAGAGGGGATCAAACTCTCTAAAAAGATCTCTTCAAAACACTCAAAAGCAGCTATCATCCTAAGTGAAGGGCTTCAGGGAGAAGACTATGAAGGGTTTATCAAAGGGATCAAAAAACAAAACCCTCAACTCATTATCTCTGGAGGGCTGGCTGGAGATAATTTTAAACTCAAAAAAACTTTTATTATCTATAGAGACAAAGTGCTCTCTTGTGGTGCGGTAGGTGTGTCTTTTTCTGGAAAAAAACTTTTTGCAGACAACAGCTACAACCTTAACTGGATACCTATTGGGAAAAGCTTTACTATCACATCTGCACAGGGGAATGTTGTCCATACAATCAACAATCAAAATGCGGCCGAACTGTTTTCCAAATACCTTGGTAAGCAAATTCTACAAAATAATGCAGCTTCTTTACCTGACTTTCAACTCCTTTACAAAGAGGGCTCAACAATAGTTTCAAGAACCCCAATGGCAGTTGATGGCACATCTTTGGTATTTGCTGGCCCACTCAAAGAGGGAGAGGTTGTACAGTTTGGATTTTCAAATGCTTCTAGCGTTATCAGTGGAGCAAACAGGATTAGCCAACACCTTAACAATAACCCAGCAGAAGCTATCTATATCTACTCTTGTATAGCAAGGAAAACTCTCCTTGGAAAAACTTTAGAAAAAGAGTTTAGCTCTTTTGAAACCATCGCTCCAACTGCAGGTTTTTTTACCTATGGAGAGTTTTATTCTACAAATGCCAATAATGCCCTACTTAACTGTACAACTACCATCTTGATACTCTCAGAACGCAAAAAACGACAAAAAAAGAAAACTTTACAAAAACTCAATGCACAAGATCTTGACTCTGTTACTTTTGATGCACTCACACACTTTATCCGTCAAACATCTGATGAGTTGCGTGAAAATATAGATCTACTTAATCAGTATAAAACAGCTGTTGATATGACATCGCTTATCTCTAAAACTGATCTTAACGGAAAAATCACTTATGTCAATGACAACTTTTGTAGAGTAAGTCAATACTCAAAAGAGGAGCTTCTTGGTCGCAGCCATAATATTGTTAGAGATGAGAATGTTTCTAACTTCATTTTTAAGAAGATGTGGCATAACATCACTCGTGGTAAAGCTTGGAGAGGACTACTCTCAAACAAAGCAAAAGATGGTTCTATCTACTATGTTGATGCGACCATTATGCCTATTTTTGATGAGCATAATGAGATTAAAGAGTATATTGCTATACGTCAAGATATAACAAAGCAGATACAGTCCAAAAAACGTATTCAAGAGAAAGAGAAACTTATCAAAGCTATCTTTGATAACCAAGACAGTATCGTTATCTATGCTTCTAAAACAAAAGGGATGATGAGTGTTAATAAAAAACTTTTTGATTATCTTGATTACTCCAGTATTGAAGAGTTTAAAGAAAAACATAAATGTATCTGTGATCTTTTTTTAGAAGAGGAAGGGTATACATACCCTGCAAAACATCCAAACTGGATCGATGATATTGCGACCAATAACACGCAGTATAACAAAGCAAAAATGTTTGTAAAAGATGGAACGATACATACATTTAATATCATCATTAAAAAGATAGATGATGAGTATATTATCAATATGTATGATATCACCTCTCTTGAAGAAGCACTCAATAAAGCCTACTCCTCAGAACAGGCAAAGTCAACCTTTTTGGCAAATATGTCGCATGAGATCAGAACACCTCTTAATGGTATCCTTGGCTTTACAGATATCTTGAGCAAAAAAGATCTTGATAGTGATTCTAAACGCTATATCGACATCATCCAAAAAAGTGGTCAAACTCTCTTAAACGTAGTAAATGATATCTTAGACTTCTCAAAACTTGAAAGTGGTGAGCTAACACTTTATGAGAGTGATGCAAATCTTTTTGAAGAGATGGAAGCTGCTGTATCTACATTTGCTTCTATTTCTAAAAACAAACATATAGATTATTATACTTACATTGACACCAATATACCACAAACACTCAAATGTGATATACAACGCATTAAACAGGTGATGAATAACCTTATAAGCAATGCGATCAAATTTACACCTCAAGAGGGTGAAGTTGGTATCACAATCTCACTAAAAAATGTACAAAACAATCTTGCACAAATTAAATTTTCTGTAAAAGATAGTGGTATTGGGATAGCTCCAGATAAAATCAAAACTATCTTTAGTGCTTTTTCTCAAGCAGATAACTCTATCTCCAGAGAGTTTGGAGGAACTGGGCTTGGTTTGGCTATCAGCTCACAATATATCTCTATGATGGGCTCACAACTTCAAGTAAAAAGTGAACTTGGCAAAGGAAGTGAATTCTTCTTTACTCTGACTTTACCAATAACAAACGACTCAAAAGCTTTTAGAAAAAACAGTTTTCAAGAAAATCTCACCATCAAGATCCTTACAGGGGAAGATGAGATCAGTTGTGGTATCAATGAGATCATCAAAACCTATCTTGATGCCTGGAAATGTGAATACTCTCAAATCACAACCCTGGATAATCTTGATGAAGATACTGATATTGTTATTGTGTGTGCAAAGCTCTTTAACCATGATCGATGTCAGCAAGCACTTGATCAATTCTCAAAACTACAGTTTATCTATGTAGAGGGATCAAAAATCAATACCGAATGCAATAGTGAGAAGTTTCACCTCATAGAACAACCAATGACCGGATCTGCACTCTTTGATAAGATCATCACACTAACAACACCAAAAAACTTAACAAACAAAAGTAGCTCTCAAGATGATACACCAACATTTAAAGGTAATATCTTGGTTGCTGAAGATAACGAAACAAATCAAGCGCTTATCTCTATCATGTTAGAATCACGTGGTCTTAGCTTCAAAATCGTTGCAAACGGACAAGAAGCTGTTGATGAAGTTCTACAAAACAAACAAAAATATGATATCATTTTTATGGATATCAATATGCCTGTTCTTGATGGTGTAAGTGCAACAAAAATTTTACGCCAAAACAACTATAATAAACCTATCATATCACTCTCTGCAAATGTTATAGAATCAGATATAGCATCTTTTAAAGAAGCTGGTGTTGATGATAGTCTTCATAAGCCTATTGTCCCTCATGAGTTAGATAGTATCTTAACTACATACCTAAACAAAAAAGCACCATCACAAAGAGCTATTGCTCAAGATATTGTAAATCTTCAACAAGTTGCTGATCAATTAAAAATACCTGATCTCAATGTAATTAAGCATCTTCTAAAAAGCTTTACAACAACTGCAAAGAAGATCATCACGACACTACAAAAGGAAACACTTACAAAAGCTGTTGCACATAATATCGCGGGTGTAAGTGGTAACTTGCGTTTTCAGAATCTATATGAATTTTCAAGAATAATAGAAAAAGAGATAGAAGGGTGGAGCGAAGAGGAGATTAACGATGCTTCTCAAGCACTACAAAGCCATCTTGAAGATCTTGTAGCACAGATTGAGAAGCTTGAGGGGTAAACCTCTCAAGCTAGATCATCTTAACTTCACGTTTTCCCTCTTTGATCTCACCAACAAGATAAGAACCCTCAGCCTCAGCTAACACTTTTTCAACATTTGCATCTTCTACAACAAGTATCATACCCACACCCATATTAAATGCTCTAAACATCTCATCACGATCAACATGCTCACTCATAAGCTCAAAGATAGGAAGAACTTTGACCGCATCTTGTTTTACTTCTGCCATAAGATTCTCAGGTAGTACACGTGGAAGATTCTCAACAATCCCTCCACCTGTGATGTGTGCCATAGCTACAATCTCATTTTGTAATGCTTTAAAAGTTTTTACATAGATATTTGTTGGTTCTAAAAGTGTCTCAATAAGTGGCTTACCATTAAACTCATCATCAAATTTCATACCCATTTTCTCAAACAACACTTTTCTAGCAAGTGAGAAACCATTTGAATGGAGTCCTGAAGATGGAAGTGCTATAAGTTTATGTCCAGCTTTTACAAGAGAGACTCTATCCATCTCACTTTTTTCAGCTACACCCACAGCAAAACCGGCTAGATCGTAATCATCCTCAGAGTACATCCCTGGCATCTCAGCAGTCTCACCACCAATCAGTGCACACTCAGCTTGTTTACACCCCTCAGCGATCCCTGCAACTACATTTGTAGCTACATTTACATCAAGCTTTCCTGTTGCATAGTAGTCCAGGAAAAATGATGGAGTTCCAAAGTTACATAAAAGATCATTTACACACATCGCAACAAGGTCGATCCCAACAGTGTTGTGGATACCACTGTCAATTGCAAGTTTGAGTTTTGTTCCAACTCCATCAGTTGCAGCTAGCATTACAGGCTCTTTAAAACCTTTTGGAAGTTCAAATGCACCTGCAAAAGAACCTATTCCACCCATAACACCTGGGATCTTTGTCGCTTTTACAAGTGGTTTGATATTTTCTACAAAACTGTTTCCAGCATCAATATCTACACCCGCATCTTTGTAGCTTATTTGACTCATCATTATTCTCCGTTTTGAGGTAAATCACACTTTTTAGTAATGATACAAAGTGGGCAAAAGTTTACAATTCCAGCGATAAGAGGTACAACTCCTAGATAAAACAGTGCATTACCTGTTACAACACCTGTAATAATGAGTGCTAAACCAAGAACGATTCTTACAGGTCTACATATTTTTCTGATTTTATTGTAATCCATACAATTACCTTTAGATTAATATTAATTTGGTGCAATTATATCTATAATTAAGTAAAATTAATCCAAATATGATAAAATCCATTCCAAATATAAGGAAATTTATACTATGAAAAATTTTATCTACAATGAAATGATGGTTCATGTACCACTTTGTACATCAAAAGATCCAAAAAAAGTGCTTATCTTAAGCAATAATGCAAAAGATTTGGCAGCTGAAGCTGCAAAACATGATGCAATAGAGTGTGATGCAAAAGATGCAACACTAGATGCACTAAGAGCTGCTGAAGATAAAGCTTATGATGTTGTTATCTCTGAAGTTGGCGGTGATGCTGCAGTGCTTGCGCACATCAACCGTGTACTTAAAAATGATGGGCTTATGGTTATAACTATACCTTCACTTGATGATGCAGTTGATGAGAACAAGCAGATTATGAGTATTTTAAGCAAATACACAAAAATTATTATGCCTTTTGATGTTGGTCAGACAAAAGCACTTTTAGCTTCAAAAGAGTATCACCCAACAGCAGATATCATCCTCCAAAGAACAGATATGCTTGATAATTTAGAGTACTACAACTGTGATGTTCATCCAGCTGCATTTGCGATGGGGAACTATATCAGAAAAGAGTATCTAGGGATCATTAAAAACTAATGGCTTACAAATATGCCATAGCGCTAACTGGTGGTATAGCAACAGGTAAAAGTACTGTAGCATCTCTGATGGCTCTCAATGGTATGAGGGTGATCGATGCAGACTCTATTAGTCATGAGATACTTGATAACTCCAGTACATGGGTGAGTAAGGTCTATGGAAAAGAGTTTGTAAAAGACTCAGGCAAAGTTGATAGAGCAAAACTTGGAGAGTTGGTTTTTTCTGATGAAAAAGCAAAAAAACAGCTCGAAGAGTATCTTCACCCAAAGATTCGCTCAGAGATTGAAGCGAGAAGTGAAAAACAAGACAGTTTTGAGTTTCCCTATCTTATAGATATTCCCCTATTTTTTGAAAACAATAACTACGATATCAAAGAAAGTGTTGTTGTTTATACTCCAAGCGATATACAGCTTGAACGTTTTATGAAGCGCAACGGCTACTCAAAAGAAGAATCACTCAAACGTATCGCCTCACAGATGCCCATAGATGAGAAAAAACAAAGAGCAACATGGGTGATAGATAACTCGCAAAACCTCAAACACCTCCAACAAGAAGTGGAAAACTTCGTAGAACTAATCAAGGAGAAATACCTATGCAAATAGCAAAATACAGTGCAAATGGAAACGATTTTGTCATCTTTCACACAGAGGATGAAAAAGACTACTCCTCTCTTGCAAAAGAACTGTGTCACCGTCAAGATGGGATAGGTGCTGATGGATTAATCGTTATTGTTCCTCATGATGAGTGTGATTTTAAATGGCTTTTTTACAACTCCGATGGAAGTGAAGCTGAGATGTGTGGTAATGGTAGCCGTGCCTGTGCCCACTATGCTTATACAAGAGAGTTGGCACCACAAAAGATGCGTTTTCTTACAGGTGCAGGGGTGATAAACGCAGCTGTTGAAGATGATGATCAAAAAAGTGGTATGGTTTTAAGTGAACTCACACCCCCTCTAATACTAGATAAAGAGATAGAATATAATGGTAAAAAGTGGTGGCTTTTAAATACGGGTGTACCCCATCTGGTTTGCTTACAAGAAAGTGTAAAGAAGTTTGACAAAGAAGAAGCTAGAGAGCTGCGTTTTAAATACAATGCAAATGTCAATATCTGTGCCAAAGATGGAGAAAATCTACGAGTTCGCACTTATGAGCGTGGCGTTGAAGATGAGACACTTGCTTGTGGAACAGGAATGGCAGCTTGTTTTTACAGAGCTTTGCAGGAAAATAAAGTAAAAGAGAGTATAGAGGTATACCCAACAAGTGGTGAGACACTCTATCTTGGAGTCAACGAAAGAACAATCACTTTTAAAGGTAGAGTTGTAAATACTTTTAATACTGAGTGGGAGTTGTAAGAGGAGGGTGGTTAGACCTCCTCTTGTGTACTACATTAGCTTGGTTAAGTAGCCTAGTAGTAACAACACAAGTACAACTCTAAGCAAAGATACTCCTTTACATATCGCTCCCACCCAATACTACCCACAATAACTTGTAAAAAAATAGGCAAAAAAAAACCCTTCCTTCAAAAGAAGGAAGGGTTCAGCGATATGTGAGCAACCAACTCACTAAGTTATACTTGTGTATCAGTGCAATTATAACAAAAATATAAAATTCTACAAACCAGCTGCTTCAACAACCTTTGCTTGTGTATCTGCTATAAGTGGCTCAATAATCTCATCAAAAAGACCACCACCCATAATCTCACCTAAACGATATAATGTAAGGTTGATTCTGTGATCTGAAATACGGTTTTGTGGGTAGTTGTATGTTCTGATACGACCACTTCTATCACCTGTTCCAACCTGAGCTGCACGCTCTGCTGCGTTTTCAGATTGTTGTGCTTGCATCTCAAGATCATAAAGTCTTGCTTTGAGTACTTTCATCGCTTTTTCACGGTTTTTATGTTGTGATTTTTGATCTTGGTTGGTAACCACTATCCCTGTTGGAAGGTGAGTGATACGAACAGCAGAGTCAGTAGTATTAACTGACTGTCCGCCACATCCAGAAGAACGCATTACATCGATTTTTAAATCATTATCATTAATCTCGATCTCAACATCATCTACCTCAGGCATAACTGCAACTGTGATAGCTGAAGTGTGTACACGACCTTGTGACTCAGTTTGTGGAACACGTTGTACCCTGTGTGTTCCCCCTTCATACTTCAACCTACTATAAACCTGCTCACCCTTGATAAGTGCTGTGACCTCTTTATACCCACCAGCATCTGATGGAGATGTTGAGATAATCTCTATCTTCCATCCACGAAGATCTGCATAGCGAGTATAAGCATCAAAAAGATCTCCAACAAAGATAGCTGCTTCATCTCCACCAGCTCCAGCACGAAGCTCTACGATGATATTTCTATCATCATTTGGATCCTTTGGAAGAAGAAGAAGTTTTATCTCCTCTTCTAAAAGTGGCTTTTGAGGTTCAAGCTCTTTGAGTTCCTCTTTGGCCATCTCTCCCATCTCAGCATCACTTAGCATCTCTTTTGCTTCTGCAATTTCAGCGATAAGTGCTTGATACTCTTTTGCTTTTTCAACGATTGGTAAAAGGGAAGATTGTTCTTTGGAAAGTTCCGTCATACGTTTAATGTCGGAAGTGATATCAGGTGAACTTAGCAGATCGCTAAGTTCATTATAGCGGTTGATAAACGGTGTAAGTTTATCTGAAAGCATTATATGCTCTTGCTTAGAGTGCGTTTACAGATTTGTGTAGACGGCTAACTTTTCTAGCAGCAGTTTCTTTTTTAAGAATACCTTTGCTTACGAATTTGTGGATTTGTTGGTTAGCAACTTTGAATGCTGCTTGAGCTTCTTCTTTGTTACCAGCTTCAACTGCAGTGTTTACTGCTTTTACAATGTTTTTAAGACGAGTTCTATAAAAACGGTTACGCTCTGTACGAACGATCGTTTGGCGAATTCTCTTAATTGATGACTTGTGATTTGCCATAAATTTAGTCCTTTTTGGAATTTAAGTGCGCAATATTAGCTTAAAAATAATTAAAATTAAGTTAAAGGGTGTTAAAATATGACAATTTAAAGAAAGAATGGAACAACTATGAAAACACTAAAACTATTTGGAACAGATGGAGTAAGGGGTGAAGCGGGAAGCTTTTTAAGTGCTGAAGTAGCTATGAAAGTAGCAATGGCAGTAGGGATCTACCTCAAAAAACAAGCTGTAACACATAAAATTTTAGTGGGTAAAGATACTCGTCGTAGTGGATACATGATAGAAAATGCCATCGTAAGTGGTCTTACTGCTATTGGATATGATGTGATAGAAGTTGGACCTATGCCAACACCAGCTATTGCATTTATCACTGAAAATATGCGCTGTGATGCGGGGATCATGATAAGTGCATCGCACAACTCTTTTGAAGATAACGGGATCAAGTTTTTTGATGCACACGGAAACAAGTTTTCAACAGATGTTGAAGCAAAGATAGAGTCTATCTATTTTGATGATGAAAAGCTTAAAGAGGCTCAAATCACTGGAAAAAAGATAGGAAAAGCAAAACGTATCGATGATGTGATTGGTCGTTATATTGTTCAGCTTAAAAACTCTTTTCCTGTGTCACATTCACTACAAGGGATGAGAATTGTCCTTGACACTGCAAACGGTGCAGCTTATAAAGTTGGTCCAACAGTACTTGAAGAGCTTGGTGCAGAAGTTATCGTATTGCACAACACACCAGATGGATTTAACATCAACGAAGGGTGTGGAGCACTCCACCCAAACAATGTCAGCAAAGCAGTAGTACAGTACAGAGCAGATTTGGGGATCGCTCTTGATGGTGATGCAGATAGACTTGTTGTAGTAGATGAAAAAGGGGAAGTTGTTGATGGAGATCAACTTCTTGGAGCTCTTGGGGCTTATTTTGCTCAAAAAAACCAACTCAAAGGTGGTGGTATCGTAGCTACTGTTATGAGCAATGGAGGGCTTGATGATTTTATGCACACCCAAGGTTTAAAACTTTATCGCTCCGATGTTGGTGATAAACATGTATTAGAGTTGATGAAAAAAGAGGGTATCAACTTTGGTGGAGAGCAAAGTGGTCATGTGATTATGCACGACTATGCGAAAACAGGTGATGGACTTGTTAGTGCACTATGTGTATTGTCACTTCTTATTGACAAAAACGCAGCTGCCTCTGAAGTGCTACGCCCTTTTAAACTTTTTCCTCAAAAACTTATTAACATTAATGTAAAAGAGAAGAAACCTTTACAAGACATTATAGGTTTACAAGAACATCTTCAATCTCTCGAAAAACTTGGGATGAGACATCTTATTCGCTACTCAGGAACAGAGAATAAACTAAGAGTATTGCTCGAAGGTAAAGATGAAAAAGTGATGAACAAAGAGATGGAAAAACTTATCTCATTTTTCCAAAAAGCACTCAATGCATAACTTTACACTCCGTTTTTCATCGATACTTTTTTTTGCACTTATTGGTGTTTTTATCATCGATCAAAATATCAAAATACTCTTTGTAGATGGATTTCGTTACTACACTGAGTGTATTGATTTTATCCTTGTTTACAACAAAGGGGTTGCGTTTTCGATGTTTGCCTTTTTACAAGAGTATTTAAAGTATATCCAGCTTCTACTTGTTTTTGGGGTGATGATCTATATCTATAAACTTCAAACACTCTGTTATGCTTTTCCAGCAGGTCTTTTACTTGGTGGTGCATTTTCAAATATCTATGACCGTTTTATCCATGAGGGTGTTGTAGATATGGTGTACTGGCACTGTGGATTTGACTTTGCTGTTTTTAACTTTGCTGATGTGATGATAGACCTTGCAGTTGTGTGGTTTCTTGTTTTAAACTTTAAACCAAAACTATGTAAAAGGTAGATAAAAGCAGAATTTTGCTAATATTGCCCAAAATAATAGTTCGACTAAAGGAAATTGATGGAAATCAAATCAAACAAAATCAATAGTGCAAATGCTGAGATAGAGGCTATCATCTCAATGGATGAAGTAAATGCAAATGTTGAAAAAATTGCTAAGCAATTAAGTAAAACTGCAAATGTTCAAGGTTTTAGAAAAGGGAAAGTTCCTGTTGCTATCATCAAAAAACAATATGGTGAAAAACTTGTTCAAGATGCAGAATCTGAAGCTCTTCGTGAGGTTTTAAACAAAGGTTTAGAAGAGATGGAGATCTCAAATGAATCTCTTATCGGTGAGCCAAGCATCACAAAATTTGACAAAAGTGATGACAAGATAGAAGTAGCTGTAAAAATTGCTATGCGTCCATCAATCGAAGTAAAAGATGCTGCATCTTTTGTTCCTGATTTTGAAAAACCAACTGCTGATGAAGCTGCTGTAGATGCACGTATCAAAGAGATTGCAGAAGCTCAAGCTCCACTTGAAAACATCAAACGCAACCGCAAAATGAAACTTGGTGATACTGCTGTTATCGACTTTGAAGGTTTTGTTGATGGTGAAGCTTTTGAAGGTGGTAAAGCTGAGAACTTTGCACTTGAGCTTGGAAGCGGTCAGTTTATCCCAGGTTTTGAAGATCAACTTGTTGGTGTAAAACGTGATGAGGAAGTTGAGATCAATGTCACTTTCCCTGAGAACTACGGTGGTGAAAAACTTGCTGGTAAAGATGCGATGTTTAAAGTAAAAGTAAATCAGATCCAAGTAAAAGGTGAAGTTGAAGTAAATGATGAGCTTGCAAAAAAACTTCTTCCTGGTGATGAGAATGCTGATGTTGCAAAACTCAAAGAGGAAGTGAAAAAAGCGATTGAACAAGAGGAGCTTGCAAAACTTTACAACGAAAAACTTAAACCTGAACTTCTTGAAACACTTGTTGAAAAACTTGAGTTTGATCTTCCAGAGTTTGTTGTTGAGCAAGAGATCGATATGGCACTTAACAAAAAAGCTCGTGAGATGAGCGAAGATGAGATCAAAGAGCTTCGTGAAAACCCAGAAAAACTCAAAGAGCTTCGTGAAACTTTCCGTGAAGAAGCTGAGAAGTCTGTAAAAGCTACATTTATCATCGATGCACTTGCACAAGATAAAAGTATCCAGGTAGGTGAGCAAGAAGTTATGCAAACTATCTACTACGAAGCGATGCAAATGGGTCAAGATCCACAAAAAGCATACGACCAATACAAAGAAGCTGGTTATATTCCAGCGATCCAAATGTCAATGGTTGAAGACAGAGTTCTCTCTGGAATGTTAAACGAAAAACTAGAAAAGTAGTATCATGAGTTATATTCCATATGTAGTTGAAAAAACAGGGCGTGGTGAGCGCTCTTATGATATCTATTCTCGTCTATTAAAAGATAGAATTGTGATGCTTAGTGGTGAAGTAAACGATGCTGTTGCATCGAGTATTGTTGCTCAATTTTTGTTTCTTGAAGCAGAAGATCCTGAAAAAGATATCTACTTTTATATCAACTCTCCCGGTGGTGTTGTAACAGCTGGTATGGCAATATATGACACAATGAACTATATTCGCCCTCATGTTGCTACTATCTGTATAGGTCAAGCAGCATCTATGGGTGCATTTTTACTCTCAAGTGGTGAAAAGGGCAAACGTTATGCCCTTCCACATGCTCGTATCATGATTCATCAACCTTTAGGTGGAGCAAGAGGTCAGGCAACTGATATCGAGATACAAGCACAAGAAATTTTGCGTATGAAAAAAGAGCTCAACGAGATCTTGGCAAAGAACACAGGACAAAGTGTAAAAACAATAGAAAAAGACACTGACCGTGACAACTTTATGAGTGCACAAGAGGCTCAAGAGTATGGTATGGTTGATGAGGTTCTGATAAAGAACGATAAAGAGTAAGGAGTTTTTATGTCAGAGAGAGCAAAAAAACGCAGAAATCTTGATGAAGCTGAAACTACAACTGTTGTAACAACAAAAACAGTAGATATGGACAATCCATCAAGCGATATTGAGATCTATGCAAAAGAGGTGTTAAATGCGTTGATTGTTGATAATTTACCCCCAACACCAAACAATTTTTCTCTCTATTTTGACAGACACCTTGAAGATAAAAGTGAAACTTTCCGCAAACAAGTAGCATCTATGCTTGAGCTAGAGGAAGCAAATGATGATGAGACAACTATCATCCTTGAACAAAACCTCAAAAAAGGTTTTGCTTCTATTAAAAATATTCTTAACTCCACTGCAAGTCTTTACAAAAATATGGTTTTAATGACCAAGATTTTAGACAAGCGAAAAAAAGAGCTTATGCTTAATGATTCTGCCCAAAATGCTACTACTGTTATGGGAGCACTAGAGGGGGATGTTAGTAAACTCTCTAACATTTTAAAAACTCAAAGTGCTCAGATGAAAGCTACTTATGATGAGACTGCTGCCATTGTAAAAACAGTAGAGCATGAAACTATCTTTGATAATCAGTTTGGTGTTTACAACAAACGCTATCTCCTTTCCAAAATAGAGCAAGAGATAGGGCTTATCCGTGAGTTTGACCATAAAAGTTCACTTATCATGATCGAGCTTGATCGAGACTTGAAAAAAAGTGTCAAAAACGAAAAAGCTATTGTTCTTATGACAAGAACCATCGCAAGACTTCTACTAAAAACTTCAAGAAGAAGTGATATCGTTGCTCACTATGGCAATGGTATCTTTGCAATGCTTTTAAAACATACTGACATAGAGAGTGCTAAAAAAGCAAGCGAGAGACTCTCTTATCTTGTTTCAAACTCTAACTTCTTTTTAGCTGATAGAGAGATACTTCTTAAAATCTCCATAGGTGTGACGAATATAGACTCTCTGCACTCTGTAGAGGAGATAGTTGTAAGTGCTATCGATGGGATCGAAAAAGCATACGAAAATAAAAACCTAGACTATGCAGTCTCTTTACGTGAAGTGTAACCATGAAGCTAACTATCGTAGAATACCCAGACAAAAGACTCCGCCAAAAATCAAAAAAGGTCACTAGTTTTGATAAAAAACTCCACGATCTCTTAGATGCTATGCACCCTTTTATGATAGAGACTAATGGTATCGGTCTAGCTGCTATTCAAGTAGCACATCCCATCCGTGCTTTGGTGCTTAATATCCCTGATGAAGATGGTGAGCAACTACCTGAGAACCTTTTAGAGATCATCAACCCTGTTATTGTCAAACAAGAGGGTGAAACAGTCTATCAAGAGGGATGCTTGAGTGTTCCAAAGTTTTATGAAGATATAAAACGCTCAGAGAGCATCACCATCAACTACCAAGATAGAGATGGCAATACAAAAACACTCGATGCTGATGGACTTTTAGCAATAGCTATCCAACATGAGATAGATCATCTTGAGGGGATACTCTTTATCGATAAACTCTCTTATGCAAGACGCAAAAAGTTTGAAAAAGAGTACAAAAAACTCCAAAAAGAGCGTAAAAAATCCTCCTAATATGGCAATTTGCCATATTTTTTCTACATAGAAAAATCTTTTACTACCATATACCATCTAAAATAAGGTGGCTTAGATGAAAACACTGCAATGTGCTACTTTTGAATCTCTTGAAGCAAAGGTTGTTGATGTAGAGGTAACACTCACAAAGGGTTTACCCTCTTTTGGACTTGTAGGGCTTGGAAGCACCTCTATCTCTGAAGCAAGAGAGAGGGTAAAGTCTGCACTGCTTAGCAATGAGTATAAATTTCCCCCAAAACGTATAACGATCAACCTCGCCCCAAGCGATGTGAAAAAAGAGGGAAGTCAGTTTGATCTCTCTATGGCACTCTTAATACTTCTGCACGATAAAGAGATAGAGTTAGATGAGTGGTTTGTGTTTGGTGAGCTAGGACTCGATGGAAGTGTCAAAGAAAACATTCAACTCTACCCACTGCTTCTCTCACTTGCAAGACAAGAGGTGATAACCAAAGCAATAGTCCCAAAAGAAGCACTCTCAAAACTCTCCAAAATACCACATATAGCCTTTTATGGAGTAGAGAGTCTTCGTGAGGCTTATGAGTTGCTCCAATACCAAGAGGCACAAACTCCATCACAACAAACGCAGATAGAGTACCCATTTTACACCATAGCAGATGAGAACTACTACTATACAAAAGAGTACAAAGAGGATTTTTTAGATGTCAAAGGGCAACTTGTCGCTAAAAGGGCAGCTGTTATCGCTGCAGCAGGGATGCACAACATCATTTTAGAGGGCTCACCAGGCTGTGGCAAGAGCATGATAAGCAAAAGACTTCGCTATATATTACCACCAATGAGCAATGCTGAGATACTCGATGTTGCAAAGCTTGAGAGTTTTGAGGCAAAAGAGCCAAGCTTCTCACCCCATAGACCCTACAGAGCACCACACCACTCCTCTACTAAGTCAAGCATCTTTGGTGGTGGAAGTACAAAAGCGATGATAGGGGAGGTGGGTTTGGCTCATTTGGGAATCTTGATGTTTGATGAGCTACCCCACTTCTCAAAAAGTGTCCTAGAAGCTCTCAGAGAGCCTCTTGAAGATAGAAAGATCCGTATCTCAAGGGTAAACTCAAAAGTGGAGTATGGAGCTGATTTTTTATTTGTGGGTGCGATGAATCCTTGTCCCTGTGGTAACCTGCTTGATGAGTCTAAAGAGTGCAGATGTAGCGATGTGGAGATACAAAGGTACAAAAACCGTCTCTCTGAGCCTTTTTTAGACAGAATAGATCTGCATGTGGTGATGCAAAATGTCAGTGCAGAAGATAAAGCGACCCACAGCTCAAAAGAGATGCACAAAGAGGTGGTGATAGCACATATTTTTGCCAAAGAGAGAGCTCAAAAAAACTTCAATGCAAAACTGAGTGAGAGTGAGATAGAGCAGTTTTGTATATTAAGTCAAGAAGCACAAGATATGCTTGATATCGCCATAAAGAGGTTTACTCTTTCATTTCGTGGGATAAACAAAGTAAAAAAGGTTGCAAGAACTATCGCTGACTTGGTGCAAAGCAAGATGATAGAGAAAGAGCATATACTAGAGGCTTTAAGCTATAGAAGACGTTAGAGTTACCAAGAAAAACTTGGAAACTCTTTTTTAGACATTGTAGTAAGTTGCGTTTGGATGGTACACCACTATTGCCGAGGTGCTTTGCTCTGGGTGGATCTGAAAGGTCTCACTCAGCTCTATCCCAAACTCCTCAGGCTTAAGCAAATCAAACAATGGACGATTTAACTCTAAGTCAGGACATGCCGCATAGCCAAATGAATAACGGCTTCCTTGGTATTTATTCATCTGAACATCTGAGAGTGTGGGACCTTCCCCCTCAGCAATGTTCAAATCAAGGCGAATCTGCTTATGTGCAATCTCCGCGAGGGCTTCGGCAAGTTCGACTCCAAGTCCGTGAAACTGATAATACTCAGTATAATCACCCCTCTCATAGATCTCACGCTCCACTTCGCTAAGTCTCGCTCCAGCACTCACACAGGTAAGTGCAACTACATCGTGACGATCAGCATGAAAAAAGTCACTCAAAGCTCTGTGTGGAGCTTTTCTTTGTCTTGGGAAGCTAAACTCTTTGAGTGCTCTGTCTTTTACCACATCGAGTGGTTCACAGTTGATTTGATCTTCACTAAAATAACCCTCGCTCTCATCAAAGATAAGAAGTTTGTTATCATCACTACGACAAGGCCAGTAACCATAAAGAATAGTAGGCTCAAAAAGTTGCTCCTCTAAAAATCTTTTTTTGAGTTTCTCATAAGCTGGCCACACCACTTCATCGAGTTGTTTTTGGTGTGCCTCTTTACTCATCCCTTTTGAGCTATACCCCCAGCGTGACTTGAAAAGGAGTTTGTGGTTGATCCACTCAAATGCCATCTCAACTTGTTGTTGTGTCAGTTTTATCTCACGTCTACCCCAAAATGGTGGAGTAGGCACTTTTACATCACGACTTGGCATTGTAAGCTCTTCAAAAGGGGGAATTACAACCTCTTTTTGCTCTTTTTTCTCAACATCGGGTGCATCAGGGTGCAAGTTGGTATCAAAGTTTCCGGCTTCAATGCGACTCATCGCAGTCACACCATCAAATGCATCTTTGCAGTAAAATATAGGTCCATCATAAGCAGGGCGACAAAAATCATCAATGAAGCTTCGAGTGAGTGCTGCTCCACCTAAAAGGATAGGGATTGTGATCCCTTTTTCTTTAAGTGTTGTAAGGTTTTCAAGCATCACCTGTGTTGATTTTACCAAAAGTCCACTCATCCCAAGTGCTGAGACATGACCATTTTCAAGTGTTTCTAAAAACTGATCAAGCTCTACTTTTATCCCTAAATTATTTACTTTATAGCCATTATTTGAGAGGATGATATCTACAAGATTTTTTCCAACATCATGCACATCCCCCTTAACTGTTCCAAGTGTGAGTGTGGTATCAACAGCTTTTTCAACTTTTGGCAAGTATGGGTTAAGATAATCAACAGTTTTTTTCATCGTCTCGGCTGATTGAAGTACAAATGGAAGTTGCATCTGCCCTGAACCAAAAAGCTCCCCTATCACTTTCATAGCATCAATAAGGATCTCATTAACAATTTTTTCTGGAGCAATACGATGGCGAACCTCCTCTACAAGAGGGATCATCCTCTCTTTATCACCATCCATCAAAAGTTTTGCTATCTTCTCTTCATCACTCATAGCAAGATACTCTTCATCGACAGCATCGTTATCTACAGCCTCTTTGGAGGAGAAATGCTCAATAAATGCAAACAAAGCTTCCCCGTTTGGTAAACGGTTAAAGATAAGATCATCACAAACTTTTTGATCCTCTGCAGGGATTTTACTGAGTGGAATGATATGTTTTACATTGATGATAACCGAAGTAAGCCCAGCTTCTACACAATGGTGCAAGAACATAGAATTAAGGTATGGTCTGGCATCTTTATCAAGCCCAAACGAGATGTTTGAGAGCCCAAGGATAGCACCCACTTCAGGGTGGCGACGACGAAGCTCACGAATAGCTTCTATAGTGTTAATACCCGCTTCAAAATACTCCTCATCACCACTACCAAGGGTAAATGTAAGTACATCAAAAACCAAATCCTCTTTTTTGATGCCGTGACGATTGGTTGCAAGATCGATGATACGCTCAGCTACTTCAAGCTTTTTCTCAACACTCTTTGCCATCCCTTGCTCATCGATAGTCAGACAAACCAAACTTGCACCAAACTTCTTTGCTAGTGCACATACAGCGTCAAACTTCTCCTCTCCATCTTCAAGATTTACAGAGTTTAAGATAGCTTTTCCACCGATATACTTTAAGGCTGTCTCAAGCCCTTTTGTCTGTGTTGAGTCTGGCATAAGCGGGATGGCAATCTTTTGTGCATACATCTCCATCACTTTTGTCATATCTTTTGTCTCATCACGACCAGCAAAGCCTACATTGACATCGATTACATGTGCTCCTGCACGAACCTGTTGTTGTGCTACTGAGAGAGTTCCCTCATAATCTTCTGCTAAAAGAAGCTCACGAAAAGCTTTACTCCCTGTTGCGTTTGAGCGCTCACCCACAAGCAGGGGAGCTGGTTCTTGCATAAGCGGCACTGTGTTAAAAAGTGAAGCTATAGAGGTTGGATGACTTCCACTTGGTGGTTTTGGAGTAGTAATTGTTACTTCATTGACAAGAGCTCTTATGTGTTGTGGTGTTGTTCCACAACACCCACCTAGAAAACTCACCCCATCAAACTCCAAAAACTTCTTTTGCTGCTCTACAAACTCATCTGGACCCATAGGGTAGTAGGTATAACCCCCACGGTTTTGAGGTAAACCTGCGTTTGCATGAACTGAGATAGGTTTGTGCCAAAGCTCTGAGAGTGTTTTTACATGTTTGAGCACCTGCTCAGGACCTGTTCCACAGTTAAACCCCAAAGAGAGGATATCAAAAGGCTCTAAGATAGTAGCAATGGTGGTTGCATCTGTACCGATGAGCATCGTACCACTTAGCTCAATGGTGACTGAGACCATAATAGGCAGCTGCGTTTGCATCTTACGGTTGGCTTCTTCACAAGCATGAAGTGCTGCTTTTATCTGAAGTGGATCTTGACATGTCTCGAGTAAAAATATATCTGCTCCACCATCGATAAGAGCA
>JAMORZ010000002.1 GCA_027063295.1 Sulfurimonas sp. | reverse complement strand
CACCATAAAGAGTATGTAGAGAAACATTTTGATCTTGATTGGATGCAGATTATGAAGCCTTGTCAACTCTAAAAAAGGAAGTATATGCGTTTACTTTTAGTTCTTGTTCCTTTGATGGTGCTACTCAACAATTGTGGAGGTGGAGATAGTTCCAATGCGCAACAAGAAAGTCTCTATAGTTATATTCCACAAGATATCAACGACACTCTAGCTACTCGTTTTTTAAACAAAGCAACCTTTGGTGCAACACGCAACGATATACAACAACTCCGACAACTAGGAGTTACCAATTGGCTTGATGCACAGTTTTCTGTTTCTAAAAAGCAAGATATCTACCTTCGTAAGATGATAGCTTTGGCCAAACAGTGTGAACCTGATGTCAACAGTGCAACCATTGAGGAGTATCTTCAAGATAACGACACTGTTTTTAACAAAAACAAAGCCTCTTTTCAGTCACCAAGATACAGAATGACAAGCTGGTTTGACAATGCTTTGACAGAAAAGGATCAACTACGCCATAAAGTAACCTACGCTTTGAGCCAAATTATAGTTGAATCTGATTTTGAGCCTGTCTTTACCCGTAGAGCTGAAGCACTGGCACGATATTTTGACATTCTTTACAACAACGCTTTTGGAAGTTACAAACAGCTCTTAAAAGATATTTCACTTAACTCTGGAATGGGGATGTTTCTCACCTTTAACGGCAATAAAAAGCTCTACCAAAATGATGCGAACATCTCTGTCTATCCTGATGAGAACTATGCCAGAGAGATTATGCAGCTTTTCTCCATTGGGCTTAATCAGCTCAACATCGACGGCACTCCAAAAAAGGATGCACAAGGCAACCTTATCCCAACCTATACCCAAAATGATGTTAATCAGCTAGCACGTATTTTTACTGGATGGGACCTGCAACGAAACGGCAGATATGGTAGGGTTGGATTTACAAGAGGGGATCTCACTCATCCCCTTGAATTTACATCAAAATACCATGATTTTGGAGCAAAGACCCTCTTAGGGGAGGATATAGAAGCTGGACTTAGCGCTAAAGAGGATATCTTTTGTGCGATTGATATCATTATGGCTCAAGAGAGTGTTGCCCCTTATATCTCAAAAAATCTGATTATGCGACTGACAAAATCCAATCCATCCCCTGCATATATCGGTCGTATTGCTACAGTTTTTCAAAACACGCAAGGTAATCTGCAAGCTGTTGTCAAAGCTATTTTTTTAGATAAAGAGTTATGGGATGATCTTAAAACAAACAAGGTTATCAAATTCAAAGAGCCTCTTATAGCTTATACACAGTTTTTACGTGCAATGAATGCCAAAGCTCTTGAGAGTTGGTACTATTGTGGCTATGGGGGTCCTAGTGATGATAATGCTTCCAATTGCCAAAAAGTCTACAACAGTTTTTTATTTAATGACCCTCGCAGCTATTTGGCACAGGGAGCGGGACTTGCACCAAATGTATTTAACTTTTATGACAATGATTATATACCAAACGATGTTGCTTTGCAACAAGCTAATTTTCATGCACCAGAGTTACAAATACAATCAGATACTATGCTGATAAAATACAATAACAACATCTATAATATCCTCTCCCACTGGGAAAAAGGGTATATTTTAGCTTCTCGCCATAAAGATGCCAATGGAACCTATGTTCACTACACAACAATTGAGGAGATGATACAGGATGCCCCAAGAGCACATAATATACCTGTTTATTATGTTGGTGCAGACAAAATGCTTCTAGATGCCCAAGAGGAATACAATGTGATGGAGATGGTGATTGACGGTGATACAGATGGAGATTTTACAAATCTTCAAGACAACAGAGAAAAAGATTACCATGATGATGAGAAAGCACTTCGTGCACTGATAGAGTATGAGAACAACAAACTTACAGGAGGTCTGCTTTCTCAAGAAGAGATGGATGTTATTTATGAAGCACTACAAGCTAACATCTATAATAAATACAATGGTAATACAAAAAAATACCAACTTTACAGAAATATAATCATGCCTGTTATTCGAGCGATAGTAAGTTCTGACAAGTATATGGTGGAGTAGAAAATGCAAACAAGAAGAGATTTTTTAAAACTAAGTGCCACAGCTACACTCTTTACACTTTGTAGTTCACAACTTTATGCTCAAGATAGTGTCAATGATGGATATAAAGCTATTGTCGTTGTCTACTTGGCAGGTGGCAATGATTCTTTAAATATGTTTATACCTTCAAGTAGTAATACCAAAACAGGTTACAGCAACTATAGTAAAATCCGTCAAAATATTGCTGTTGCAAACAATCCTTTAAGCCTTGTTGTAGATGGAAATGGTGATTTAGATTTAAGTGGTGGCAACCCTTATGCTAGCAATAACTCCCTTATAGAAGCATACACAAAAGGTTTTTATACCCATCAAGATGGAAACGGTAACGATTTAGGTGTTGCTACCAATGCACTTATGCCTGAGTTAGCTCACCTTGTCAACAAAAACAAAGTTGCCATCATCCAAAACTGTGGCAACATTATAGAACCAACAACAAAAGCAGAGTTTGAAGCAAAAACAAAAACACCTCCACCTTTTTTATTTGCCCACAATCACCAAACAAAACTCACACTCAATGGGGAGGCTTCCTTTTTGGACTATACAGGATGGGGTGGGCGTATCTTTGACAGATACAATACCCTTAACGGTGGAGATATCTATGGTATGAATATCTCTGTAGGGGGAGTCACACACCTTTTTGACGGAGAAAGCACAAGCCCTTTACTTATCAATCCAAACGGTCCTAGTAAATATACCCGTATCAATAAAACACTCTATCAAAACTATCTGCAACTTCCAAGAAGAGAGATGCTTACAAATCTTTACAACAAACTGCGTGTTCACTCCTTTGATATGCAAAACACCATTGTCAATGACTGGCAGAACAATGCTCCAGACTTCTCTTCACTTACCAATGCCTATGGGGATTCACTTTTTTCAAAACCATCTAACACGCAACTCTCCCAGTCCTCACCAACATTTGCTGATACTGCCATGCTCAAACAGCTTGAAGCGGTTGCAAAACTTGCAAAAATAGGTAAAGACAGAGGCTTGAAGCGAGAGATTTTTTATGTTAATGATGGAGGATATGATACCCATAATAACCAATCGCAACAACACGCAAGAAAACTTCGAGGGCTCTCTTTGGGAATCGGTGATTTTTACAAAGCGCTGGTCTCTATGGGGATGGAAAATGAAGTGAGCCTCCTTATCACATCCGATTTTGGACGCAGTACTGGTGATAATGGAGATGGAACAGACCATGCATGGGGTGGCAGTTACTTTACATTGGGTGGAGCCGTTAAAGGTGGGCTTTACGGCACGGCTCCAGATTTGACACTAGGCAGTGATGATGACTATACAAAAAAAGGACGACTTCTTCCTACAACATCCAACACGCAGTATTTTGCAACGGTGGTGAGATGGTTTGGTCTTGATGAGACATCTCTTGATGCTATTTTTCCAGAACTCAAAAACTTTCCTGTAAAAGATCTAGGTTTTATGCGTTAATGGGAGTTCAAACACCCATTACCCTCTACGAGGTACAGCAACTTTTTCCAAACTTTGCTATAGCGACCATTACCCCTACCAAAGATGGGGTGATCGATACAACCTATATTGTAACAACACGACACCATAAAGAGTATATACTCAAACACTACGAAAGAGATATTACAACACAGATTTTACAAGAT
>JAMORZ010000001.1 GCA_027063295.1 Sulfurimonas sp. | reverse complement strand
CATATCAACGGTGTTATTGATAAGCTTTTGAGATACGAAATAAATATTGCACAGTATGAGCGTAAAAGTTTTTTACAAAATTATCAACAAATCACTTCTCAGCTTGGTATTGCATTTTTACTTATTATTATCGCTGTTTTAGTTATTTCTTTTTATGTTTTTGAGAGTATTCAAAAAGATCAAACACAACTTGAACTCACAACAAAAAAACTGCGTCGTGCAAATAAAAAACTTGAAAATGTTTCTTATACAGACTCACTAACAGGATTACATAACAGACGCTATTTTAACCTTGTTTTTGAGCGTGAACTCAAACTTGCAAAACGCAACAAAAGCTACATCACTTTTATGATGTTAGACATAGATTTTTTCAAACAATACAACGATACATATGGGCATATAGAAGGGGATTATGCACTCAAATCAGTTGCAAAAGTGCTCAAAGACACACTCAAACGACCAAATGATTATGTATTTCGTTTAGGTGGTGAGGAGTTTGGTGTACTTTTAAGTGATACAGATGAATCAAACTCTGCAAAACTTGCTCGTGAGATCTGTGATGCAGTCAAAGGCAGAGAGCTCAAACACGAAAAATCAACAGCGTGTGAGTTTGTGACTATCTCCATTGGAGTTGTGTGTTGTGTTGCTGATGATGCTTTGGTGGATGACTTGCTTATCCAAAGAGCAGATGAAATGCTCTATCATGCAAAAGAGAGTGGACGTAATAGATATATCATCACATCAAATGTAAGTGAAGCGACCACAAAATCACTCGAAGAGATAGAAGAGCAAATCGCTTAGTGTTTGGGTTTAAACCCAAATCCAAGCTTGAGCAGAGCCTCTCTTAGTCGAGGCTGTATCTCTCCTTGAAACTCCATAAAATTATCTTTGTAAGTGCCACCACACCCTAGTGTTTTTTTGAGTTTTTTGAGTGTTGCGTTTGCATCTTCTTTTGAGAGAAAAAACTCTCCCACAAGTGTGACAACTTTGCCTCTGCGTTTCTCTTTTGCAAAATGGAGTTTATGTTTTTCTGTGGGGATTATCTGCGTTTTTGGAGTGGTTTTTTTACTCTTTACTTCTGCCCAACCATCATCAATATCAGCACCGATGAAAAGATCGAGCTTTTTGCCTCTTGACACTTAGTGTACCTTTTGTGCCAAGATACTCATACCATCAACATTGTAGTGTTTTTTACTAAGTGTTGAGATAACATCATCTACAGAGTATTTTGTATGATCGTAGATTGCAACTAGCACTTCATCACCACTTTTTAAAAAGGTACTCTCACCATACTCAGTATAGCGTGTCGCTCCTATGGAGATAATAGCACTCGTAGGGTTGCCACAAGCTTCTATGTAGCTCTCTATTGGCTCTAGTGGTCCAAAGTCTTCTTGAGTGAGTATCTGGTTTTGTACCCACTCTAGCAGTTGCTCATAAAAGTAACTATAGCCATTTAGCTCTACATCTTCACCATAAGCTATAAGCTCACCATCACGACGAAGAAAGCTACAGATGGAGTAATTATCCATCACTCCACCTTTGCTGAACTTGTCTATCTTTATGAGTGTATTTGAAAAACCTTTGCTCTCTTCACCCCAGTTTTTCTTGTCGCTAATCTTACTAGCACCTGCTACACGGATAGAACAGTCGTTATATGCTCCAAAGTATGTAGGTGTGATTTTAGAGAGTTTTCCAGCAGTGTACTCAAACTCACAAACAAGCCCAACTTCAGGTTCAGCTTGAACATTAACACACTCTTTTGGAAGTTTTATGTTGTCTGCTGAGAGTGGGTAGGTCTTTAAGATCTCTTTTGCAGTTGTTTGTGGGTTATTTGGTAGGTAAAAAGGAAACATCCCTTTTGGTGCTGCTTCATCTGCTGTGATGATATCTTTAAAATCTTCTGCTTCACCAGCTTGGTCAAGGTGCAGAGCAAAGTTCCCTGCGATACCTAAACCTATGAAGTGTTTATATTTTGCCATTAGAGTTTTCCAGCCTCTTTTGCTTCTGCAAACTCTTCGTAGCTTCCTTCAAAGTCTGTGTATGTTCCATCATCGTGTAACTCAATAATACGTGTTGCAAATGCATCGAGTAACTCTCTATCGTGAGAAACACAGATAACATTTCCATCAAAGTTGTGCAGTGCTTCACCAAGTGCTACGATAGCCTCAAGGTCAAGGTGGTTAGATGGCTCATCAAGTACTAAGAAGTTTCCACCCTCAAGCATCATCTTAGAGAGCATCATACGGTGTTTTTCACCCCCTGAGATACTGATAACAGACTTCTCTTGTTGCTCACCACTAAAGAGCATACGACCAAGGCAGTTGCGGATCTCAGCGATGTCACGTTTAGGGTCAAACGCACGAAGCCAGTCATAGAGTGTACCATCACCCTCGATAATATCTGCTGTATCTTGTGGGAAGTAAGAGTTCTCAATAGTTGCACCCCAGATCACTTCACCACTTGTTGGTTTCATCTCCTCCATAAGGATCTTGATAAGTGTAGTTTTCCCCACACCATTTCCACCGATAAGTGCTATCTTCTCACCTGGATTTACTTTAAAACTTATGTTTTTGAGGACTTCATTCTCCCCATAAGAGTGGCATACATCTTTAACCTCAAGTGCCTCATCACCCATAGTACGTTTTGCTTTAAAAACAATGCTAGGGTCACGGCGAGAAGATGGTTTAATCTCTTCGATGTTGAGTTTTTCAAGCTGTTTTTGACGTGATGTTGCTTGTTTTGCTTTGGAAGCGTTGGCAGAGAAACGGCGAACGAAGGCTTCGAGTTGCTCTTTTTCTTTGAGCTTCTTGGCATTGTCAAGCTCCATCTGTTTTGCCATTACGTTTGCAGCGATGTACCAGTCATCGTAGTTTCCTGTAAACTCACGGATCTTTTGATAATCCACATCTAAGATGTTTGTTACTACTGCGTTTAGAAAGTGTCTATCGTGAGAGATAACTACCATAGTCCCCTCGTGGCGTTGCAACTCATGCTCTAACCATGCGATAGTTTCGATGTCGAGGTTGTTGGTAGGCTCATCGAGGAAAAGTACGTCTGGTTTTGGGAAAAGTACCTGTGCTAAAAGCACTTTGAACTTGTCTGCACTATCGAGTGTACTCATAAGCTCTTGGTGGTTCTCTGCTGGAATACCTACATTTTCAAGGATCTTAGAGATGTTTACATCGTACTCGTATGTTGGATCTTCTTCAACACAGATAGTCTCAAGCTCTGCTAGACGGTTGTTGACTGCATCATCTTCAAAGTCACCCGTCATGTAGATCTCTTCTTTTTCTTTGATCGCGTCGTAGAGGCGTTTGTTTCCATAAAGTACAGCATCTAAGATAGTAAAATCTTCAAATGCAAACTGGTTTTGTCCAAGTACACCAACTTTGTTTTGTTTAGGGATGATCACCTCACCCTCATACTCATTTATCTGACCACTGAGGATCTTTAAAAAAGTTGTTTTACCTGCACCATTTGCACCGATAAGCCCGTAGCGTTTATGGCGATCTAGTTTAAGGTTGATATCTTGAAATAAAACCCTGTTCCCATAACGCATAGTTAGATTTTGTACTGTTACCATGAATATTTCTCACTTAAATATATTTATAATTATCGCGATTATATCTAAGTGTTGTTTAAAAAGTGATTATCTATTGAGCAGATTTATCTTTTGAATTTTCAAATGCATTTGAGATATCACTTGTGATGCTATCAACATTGTTGTTGATCTCTTTTGCTGTGCAACCACCAAAAATAAATACCACACTGAGTGTAAAAAATAATATTTTCACCATCTTTCCTTTTCTCAAATTGTACTGCACTTTCTTTAGTTACACAAGCAAAGTTTTATTATCCTGCCCTAACACAACGAACAT